>NZ_KV815118.1:48943-68852 GCF_001814145.1 Prevotella sp. HMSC073D09
TAGCATGTGCATGCGGCAAAATGAATATTTATTTCAAGAAAGCATCATTTACACCACTTTTGGGCTTGTTTGCCGCTAAAAGTGGTGCGTTTTGGTGCAAAATGACGTGCGTTTTGCCGCAAAATGCAGCGCGTTTTGGTGCTAAATGCAGTGTGTTTTGGTACAAAATGCAAGGTGTTTTGGTGCAAAATGCAGTACTTTTTGCCGCTAAATGTAGAACGATAAGCATAAACATACGCTGCAATGGTATAAATATAGCCTTTTAGAACCATGAAACACATGGCTAAAAAGGGCAAAATAGTGGTTAAAAAGTGGGTTTTGGGGGTCTAAAAGGGGGTATTCAGGAGCAAAAAAATACGAGTTGGCGGCCAATCTAGAAAGGCAAAATGGTGCAAAATACAGGTTCTTTTCCCAAAAACAGACAAAACGAACAACGAGAAAAGCTAGAAATAGGGGTGATTCACCTACTTTATGCCCTATATTTTCGCTAGAATGGAGCGAAAATCAGAACGGTATTGTAAAATAAAAGATAAAGATTTTAGATTTTGAGTTGATGGGTTTTGAGTTGATGAGCTTATAAGTTTAAAAGTTCTTGAGTTCTTGAGTTTGTGAGTTGACGAACTTGTAAGTTTGGAGTTGGTGAGCTTGTAAGTTGGTGAGTTTATAAGTTGATGAGTAGATACATTGGGGAGTTGTTGGGTTTTCGTGGGTTGATAAGCCGGTGGGTATATTTGTCCTACACTTCGTATATGCGATGAGTATTTATATTGTGTTGGCATTACAATATCTTGTGTTGGCATTACAAAGGTAATAAACTCCGCTCTATTTATAGAAATACTAAAAGTCAAGACTACTTCATTGCATCAAACGCAACGCAGTGGCTATCGCAAGAAGTTCAGTTCTTCCGCCAAAGAAACATAAACAAATCGTTACAACACAGCTTAGTATGCCCCCAAAAGCGCGACATAAGGTTTTACCAATATCGCAATAGAAAATATTCATCAACTTTTCATTGCGGATTTAAAATAAAAAACATATCTTTGCAAAAGATAGTCTGCACGCGTTTGCACCTCTTTTGCAGAAGATAGGCAATGCCTACCCAAGCTAAGGAAACGCGCAAGTGTGGCGGCAACAAACATTTAAACTGCAAAACAATATGTCTTTTACTAAACTTTGCAACGAGATTTTCAACCAGGCGATACGTGACTACCACGTAACCGACAACATCGACACCCCTATCAACAACCCCTACAAAAGAGAAACGATAGAAAACCGCCTGTATCTAAAATGCTGGATTGACACCGTGCAATGGCATTTTGAAGACATTATTCGCGACCCGCACATCAATCCCGAAGAGGCACTGAGCCTTAAAAGGCGCATCGACCGCTCTAATCAAGACCGAACAGACTTGGTGGAGCAGATTGACAGCTACTTCCGACAGAAGTACGCCGATGTGAAACCGCAAGCCGATGCCAGGCTTAACACGGAGAGTCCTGCTTGGGCCATCGACCGCCTTTCGATACTCGCATTGAAGATTTATCACATGCGCGAACAGGTGGAACGTACGGATGTAGACGACGAACATCGCGAGCGTTGCAAGGCTAAGCTGAACATCTTGCTAGAACAACAGGCCGACCTGTCGACCGCTATCGACCAACTACTGGCCGATATTGAGCAGGGGCGCATCTACATGAAGGTGTATATGCAGATGAAGATGTATAACGACCCAGCAACAAACCCCGTGTTGTACAAGAAATAAAGGCCTCTGGGGTGTTTAAACGCAATGGGCGTTTCGCTGCCAAGCAAAAAAACTAATACCCACATCAGTGTGAAGACCGAACATATCCTTATCATCCGTTTCTCGGCCATGGGCGATGTTGCCATGACTGTCCCTGTGGTTCAGTCTTTGGCGAAACAATACCCTGAGTTGCGGATAACGTTTTTAAGTCGACCCTTTGCGCGCCCATTATTCGAAGGGCTTGCCCCTAACGTGGGATTTATGGGAGCCGACATTAAGAAGGAATATCATGGGGTTGGCGGTTTAAACAAGTTGTACAAGCGCATCGTTGCTAAGAACATCACTGCCGTGGCCGACTTGCACAATGTGTTGCGCTCTGGTTATTTGCGATTGCGGTTCAACCTTGGGCGTTATCGGGTGGAACATATCGACAAACACCGCAACGAACGCAAGAAACTGGTGGCACAAACAGACAAACGGCTGGTGCCTTTGCCTACGGCTTTCCAAAACTATGCCGACGTTTTTGCCAAGCTGGGCTATCCCGTAAAGATGGATTTCACCTCTATCTTTCCTCCACAAGGCGGCAACCTGCGCCTTCTTCCTGCCGAAATAGGCGTAAAGAAGGCTTTTCAAGAGTGGATTGGCGTTGCACCTTTCGCGGCTCATAAGCAGAAAGTGTATCCGCCTGAGATGCTCGAAAAGGTGATCAAGATGATTATAAGGGAGCATCCTTCGTGTCGTGTGTTCCTTTTTGGCAAGGGTGCAGACGAAGATCCCATCCTAAACGGCATCGTAGAACGCAATCCGCAGTGCCTGAATGCCTCGGCTGTGCTTGGTGGAATAGCGCAAGAGTTGGTGTTGATGAGCCACCTAGACGTGATGATAAGCATGGATAGTGCCAACATGCACTTCGCCTCGCTGGTTAATACGCCTGTGGTTAGCATTTGGGGCGCCACCCATCCCTATGCGGGCTTTATGGGTTGGGGGCAAAAACCGCAGAATGCAGTGCAGATAGACTTGGCTTGTAGGCCGTGCAGCATATTCGGAAACAAACCTTGTTTGCGTGGCGACCTAGCTTGTTTGCGCACCATCTCGCCCGAAATGGTGTACGAAAGGGTTAAGCGCGTGTTAAGTAAGCGATAAACAAAAACATTGTTGGATAACAAAATATACCGCGGCAAAGGTCCCGATGGGCGTGCCGTTGGTTGATTTCATTATTAAATATATAAATTCATTATAAACAAATTAAAAGCGAAAAGATTATGAAGAAGTACATTTGCGAGACTTGCGGCTGGATTTACGACCCCGCAGTTGGCGATCCCGATGGCGGCATTGAACCAGGAACGGCTTTCGAAGATATTCCCGAAGATTGGGTTTGCCCCATCTGTGGAGTCGGGAAAGACGACTTCTCGGTTGTGGAAGAATAAAGTTTTTTAGAAGATTATTAGAATAAGGGGATGGCCTGCAACGGCATATCCCCTTTTTTTGTGATGTGGGAAAGGTGAAGGGAGTGGGCGAGGGGACAGGCTAACGAATGGACAAGCTAACGCAAGCTAGTGGAGTTGGATTATCTAGTTCTACTAGGCCTTCTAGCAATGCTAGGTTATCTTGCCGTACTAGGCTATCTAGCAGCACTAGGTTATCTAGAAATACTAGGTTATCTTGCCGTACTAACCTACCTAGAAGTACTAGGTTATCTAGTTCTCCAAGCCACTACTTGCCTTACTTGTTCATCAGTAGGCGCAGCCATTTTTCACTTTTTCACCCTTTCACCCTTTCACCTTTAAAGGGTGCGAGCCATTTCTTCACCTTTTCAACTTTTCACTTTTTCACCTTTAAACGCCTCTTCACCATATATAAAAAGAGCGCCCCACCCGAAGGCGAAAGCGCTCCATTCACAAAAATATAGATAAAAAATCTTGAGTGGGGATGTTATAGTCCTGGTCTCATAAGTGCAACAAGCTATGCTTGTGTGGGGGCAACAGCTTAGATGATGCCCCTAATTCTATCGTCGAACGCCGAAAGAGCGGCCTTTGCACCCTCGCCCATAGCGATAACAATCTGCTTATAAGGCACGTTGGTGCAGTCGCCAGCAGCGTAAACGCCAGGAATATTGGTTCGGCAAGTGGCATCAACCACAATCTCGCGCCTTTCGTTTAGCGGCAGCGCATCGCGGAAATGCTCGGTGTTGGCAGCCAAACCAATCTGTACAAATACGCCATCGAGGGCTATTTCGCGTTCCTCTTCGTTGGTGCGGTCCTTCACACGAATGGCTGTTACGTGGTTACCATCGCCCAAAACCTGCGTTGTTTGCGACGACTTGAATATCTCGATGTTGCTCATAGAGGCCGCTTTGTCTTGCAGAACCGTGTCGGCGCGCAAGGTATCGGCAAATTCAAGTACCGTTACGTGGTTACAGATGCCCGCAAGGTCGATAGCTGCTTCAATTCCCGAATTACCACCACCAACTACGGCCACGTTCTTACCTTTGTAGAAAGGCCCATCGCAGTGAGGGCAGAAGTGAACGCCCTTACCCATATACTTGGCCTCATCGTCTACGTTAAGACGTCGCCAACTTGCGCCGGTAGCCACAACAACGGCAGGTGCAACAAACACCTCTCCGCCCTTAGCATATACGCGTTTGGGCGATTGCGAAAAGTCTACACGCTCCAATTTGCGGTTCTCGAATATCTCTATGGGGTAGTGTCCGATGTGCGAACGCAAGTCGTCTGCAAGCTGTGCACCCGTAGTTTGGGGCACCGACACCAAGTTTTCGATGCCGACAGTGTCTTTAACCTGACCACCAATGCGACCAGCTACCACGGCAACCTTCAATCCTTTGCGTGCCGAATAGATGGCGGCAGCAGAACCAGCAGGCCCTCCGCCTATAACAACGAGGTCGAATTGGCGCTCAACGGGCTCGGCATTGCTGTCTTCTTCGCTGCCAAACATGTCTTCAAGCTTACCAAGAAGTTCGCCTAAGTCGCCGCGGCCGATGTGCAATAGCTCGCCATTGGCATAAACAGCAGGTACAGCCTGTATGTTTAATCGTGCAACTTCATCTTGGAAGAGGGCTCCGTCAATCATTTCGCTGCTCACCCTGCTGTTTGCCAATGCCACGATGTTGAGTGCTTGCACCACGTCGGGGCAGTTTGTGCACGTCAACGACACGTATGTTTGTAGCTTAATTTCTCCTTTGAGGTTTGCAATTCTTCTGCTGATAGCCTCGTCGGGCAGGTTCTTTCCTTTACCATCGGCATTGAGAACGGCCAAGAGTAGCGATGTAAACTCGTGTCCGTTGGGAATACCGCGGAAGGTTATGCCCACTGGTTGGCCGCCTTTAAGCAGCGAAAACGACAGTTGGGCGTCGTTGGTGTCGGTGAAATTGGCCGACAAATGTGCCGAAGTAGACACAAAATCGTTTACGAATGCTTTCAGTTCGGCTGATTCGGCGCGCGAAGCGTCGGTGCGAACATCAAGAACATAGTCGTTTTCTAAGCCGGCGAACACGTCGCTAACTTGTTTGAGTATCGAGGTATCGAGCATAGTGATGGTTTCTTTAAGGGAGTCTGCATGCTGAAAAACGCTTGGGATAGGCCTAATGATAGGGGTTAAATGCCACCCCTTCCACGACGTGTTTCGTCGCTTTCGTGGCAGGTGAAACGCCCCCTCATCAACACTTCCTAAGTGGAAGTTAAGGCATTTCCCAAAGGCGTTGATGCGTTTTTATAACTCTGCTAAACTTATAAATTGTGGTGGGTCTGCTTGCTAAAAGCTTTTAATAAGTTGCCCCATTCCCCACTCAATGGGGAGAGATGGGGCAACTGGTAAATATATAGGTACTTGTTCGCAATGTTCAAACACCTAAACGTGTGGCTCTAAATTAGATTTTGCCAACGAGATCGATGCTGGGTTTCAGCGTTTCAGCGCCTTGTTTCCACTTTGCGGGGCAAACTTCGCCGGGGTGAGATGCTACGAACTGAGCAGCTGCAACCTTACGAACCAGCTCTTCGGCGTTACGACCTACGCTGTTGTCTTGAATTTCGGCAATCTTGATTTTGCCTTCGGGGTCAACCACGAACGTACCGCGATAAGCCATGCCTTCTTCTTCGATGAATACGCCGAAGCCCTTAGCCAGCACACCGAGTGGGTCGGCCAACATGGTGTAGTTAATCTTCTTGATGCTGTCAGAGGCGTCGTGCCAAGCCTTGTGAACGAAATGCGTGTCGCAGCTAACCGAGTAAACCTCAACGCCCATCTTCTTCAGCTCTTCGTACTTCTCTACCAAGTCAACCAATTCGGTGGGGCAAACGAAGGTAAAGTCTGCTGGATAGAAGAAGAAAATGGCCCATTTGCCCTTTACGTCTTCGCTAGATACGGTTTTGAACTCGCCATTTTGATAAGCTTGCACCTTAAATTCGGGCAGCAATGAATTGATGATTGATTGCATAATGTGTATTAATTATTTTTGTCGTCGGTGGCGTTGGTGGCGCGTTCTTGTTAAAGGGCGCACCCCAACCACGCCCGACAAGCGTTCTATGATTTTGTTTTAACTGTTGTTTTGGAAATCTATTGCACGTTCAATGTGTGGAATGAAAGGCTTACTTCAAAAGACTTTCAACAACCTTCCAGTCGATGATGTCCCAAAGAGCGGCCAAGTGGTCCACACGGCGGTTTTGGTAATCCAAGTAGTAAGCGTGCTCCCAAACGTCTATACCCAATAAGGGGTTGTTCCCATGGCGCAAGGGATTGCCGGCGTTTGCCTCCTTGGTGATAACCAATTTGCCGTTTTTATCTTGCGAAAGCCATGCCCAGCCCGACCCAAAGAGCGTTGCGGCTGCTTGCGTAAACTCTTTCTTGAAATTCTCAACGCTACCGAAGTCGCGCACCAAGGCCTCTGCAATCTTGCCCGTAGGCTCGTTACCCTTAACGGGCGACTTAAACTGCAAGAAGTAATAGGTGTGGTTAAGCGTCTGGCCTGCGTTGTTGAAGATAGGCCCGTCGGGAGCAGTCTTCACGATTTCTTCAACGCTCTTACCCTCGAATTCCGTGCCTTGGATAAGCGTATTCAGGGTGTTAACGTAGTTCTGAAGGTGCTTTCCGTAATGGAAATTTATCGTTTGTTCGCTGATAACAGGCTCCAACGCATTGGCTGCGTATGGAAGAGTTGGCATTGTTATATTCATAATTGCTAAAAATAAGTTGGTTAAAAACATTTGTTCGTTATTTGTTTACGAGTGCAAAGTTATTAACAATATCTTCTATCGCAAACAGATAATATCTATCGTGCAATAGGTTCACTCTATTCGTGGCTGTCTTCTGCATCGTCTGATGATTCATGCAGCTGTGTATCAAGGCCGTTCGGGTCCTCGTCTTTACCGCCAAGGTTCAGCGTATCTTTCAGTTTCTGATACATGAACGATAGCGTTAGCAGCAGCACGCCAAGGATAATGAACACCACGATGCGGCCAACGGCCGGCATGCGCCATACATCGTAGAGGGCCAACTTCGCAATGATAAAACCAAAAGTGGCGATGCTCAGCAAGCGCATCGTTTTGTTTGGCAGGCGCATACCCAAGGCCATTTGCAACGTTCCCACGGCCGCGAGCGACAAAGAAAAGGCTGCGCTGAACTGTTCTACCCCCATCTGCATCAGCAAGGCGCGCACCATGCTCACCCACAACAAGGTAGCCGACACGTTAAGAAACACCGTGAAAAGCTTTGTCGACCGTTCTGCCTGCTTGTAATAGTTTCTGCTTGCATGCACAAAAAGCCCTATGGCGCAAGCAATGCCCAGCCATTGCACACCTATGGCCGCCATGGGCGTGGTATATTCGCCGTAGTAGAACACGTCGCCTGCAATAAGGAACATGGCCACGAACATGTAAACGGCGTACAACCAACCATACTTGCCGGCCGGATAACGGCGACCGAACCCCACGGCAATGGCAAACAACGTGCCTATGCGCAACAAGGTAACTACCGCATTGTAGGTGGGCGAAGGGATGAACAAGTCCATTTCCATGCTGAGACAGGCGTAAATGGTAATAATACCCGCTCCATAGATAATGTGGTTTAAAGGCACATAGTAAGCTTCAAGCTTCTCTTTGTTGCGGTCCATGATGCGCGCGAAGGCCAAGAAACAAAGACCGCGGAAGATGGTAGACATGAAATTGGAGTTGAACACGGGCGTGCTCACCTCTGGAGCATTGGCAAGGAGCAACTGGCTTAATTCGCCAAGTATCGAAACAACCATCACAGCGCCCGATGCAATGCCGTAAACACCCACATTGAGTCGGCAATAAAGCCAAAGCAACAGCACCATTTCGGCCGAGAAACAAACGGTGAGCACCGCGCCAGAGAAGAACAAAGGCAACGAAACAGAAACGTAAACCAAGCCCAAGGCCAGCAATATGGCCTGCGTTGCATCCTTGGTCCGCTCCTTATATCTTAGCCAAAGATGCAAACCTATGTAGGCCGCACCCATCGTAAGGGCGGTGAAACCATTTTCATAATACTCGTCGTCGCCCTGCGCAGCCACAAGAAAGATGGTGAACATGCTGCTCAATATCATCGTAGCGATGTGGAAACCCGTAAACAAAGGTACCATCCCGCGCCGCAAAAGCGTAAAGCAGCTTGCCGTAGAGATGGCCCAAAATAGGCCATAGAACAAGATATGAACGCCCCAAGACAGTTCAACAAGGTCTTTACCGATTAACAACAAGGCCAAATACGTGGCTGCTGTGCTTATCAAAGGCAATTCGTTCCAGCGCGTTCCCCACGAAAGATAGAGGCTGCCCAGACCTAAAATAACCATATATACGTATAAGAAAAGGAAGTTGGGCGTACCTGTTGCAGTGAGGAATGGCGCGAGGAAACCGCCCACGATGGCCGTCATGGCCAATTCGCGACGTTCGTAATGCCGAGCCGTCCAAGCCATAAACAACGTTACAACCACCATGATGCCAAAGGCAACCGACTGTGAGAAGAGCTGATAATAATGGAAAGCGATGGCCGTGGTGACGTAATACACGGCACATCCGCCGCCGGCCAACAGCGAACTGAACGCACGATAGTGCTTGCCCAGCCTCCAAGCCAAACCCAAAAGCAATGTACCTACGCCAAAGCCAAGGGCTGTGCGCATGGTGTGGCCTATCCAATTCTGGTCGATGGCGTATTTAACAAAGAAGGCAATACCCAGCACAAATACCAAGATACCTATCTTACCGAAGAGGTTTTCGCCGATAAACTTCTCGTAGTTGAAACCTCCGTCTTCGTTGTCTGCACCCATTGCGGAGCCGTTTACAGCCTTGCCTTTGGTTGCAGCATGCTTATACTTTGCCTCCAAATAGGCTCTACCAGTCAAAACAGGCTCTTCTTGCGCTTGCTCAACCCTTTCTTGCTCGGTTTCGTCTTGCACAAAGGCAGCCACCGGTACATGCAGTTGCGGCTGCTCTTGGGCTGCGTTTTCGCGTTGTTCTTCGGTGTTGTCGGCTTGCTGTTCGTTGTCAACACCCTGCGTTTCGTTGTCGCCGTCTTGCTGTTCGGCATCGTTGTCTTGCAGTTCTGCACCAGCTTGCGATGTTTCAACTTCGCAAGTGGTCGGCGTTTCTGCCTGATGTAGGTTGCTGTCTGTGCCTTGCAGTTCGCCTTCTGTCGGCTGTGGCTCTCCTTCGGGCGCGTTCGCAAGCACATTCACGCCCTGAACAGGCACTTCAACAGTGGCAACTGGGGCACCCACACGCTGCTGTTCGCTCAGCGTTGTAACCTCTGCGACTGGCTCTTCCACGCTTTCTTGGTGCGTGTCTTCGCCTGTTGGTAGGTCTGTATGCGTAGCCCAAGGACCGTTGCCTGCCGCTTGTGGTGGCGTTTCAATGGCATCTTTTTGTTCTTCTGCATGGTTGCCTGCATTCGTAGCAACGCCTTGTGGCAATCTTTTTTCAATCTCTTCTTGAAGGTTATTGAGTGATTCGGTTGTGCTTTCAAGCCGTTTTTGCATCACTTTGAACTGAAAGAACAGCTCTTCGAATTTGCTGTTCACGCTCAGCCGCACAGCTATTACCACAGCAACAAAGCCGAATATCAGCGGGAAAATGAACAGTCCTATTTCGTCGTACATAAGCTTAAAATGGGTTTAGTTATATAATAAGGTGTAATACGTAGCAAAGTTATACAAAAAATCGATAAGTTGGTGTAGAAAAGTGTAAAAAATAATGTTTGTTTTTCAAGTGAAACACAACGCCACTTACTGGTAAAGGCAATCTAAGTGTGTCCGCTGCCCACACGCTTATTGCATGCTTGCAACAGAGAAAAGGCCGCAACTATGTTGCGAATGGCATAGCTCCGCAAAGACCAACAGACCATTCTTCCCGCTGTTTGTCGGCAAAAGCACCGCTGTTTGTCGGCAAAAGCACCGCTGATGGCTATAAGCAGCAGGGCTATCGCTATATATTTGTGCCGCAGGAGCTATTGAGCAGCATTTCTGTTGCTGATGCAACTGAAAGCTATTTCCCCATGCACATACAACTACAACCCACGAATGCAGGAAACGGAAAACAAACAAGCCGACATACCCTAGCACTGAACGACCAAACAACACATGCACACATAAAGTTAAAATGTTGTTTATACTTTACAAAACACACACTGTTCTCGACCTCATTCTAGCGAAAATCAGGCATGAATTTGGGCATATTACAGCCATTTTGCCACTTTTTCAGCCACTGTCCTTGTCATGTTTTGCGCATATTACCTGCATTTTGTACCTTTTAGCCTCTCTAGTTTGTCGCCAACTCGCATTTTTTTCGCCCCCAATTACCCACTTTCAGACCCTAAAAACCCACTTTTTAAGGGTCATCTTGCCCTTTTTTGCCATGTATTTCATGGTTCGAGAAGGTTTTATTTATACAATTAGCGTGGATATTTATGCTTTTCGACCTGCATTTAGCGGCAAATCGCACTGCATTTTGCACCATTTTACCTTGCGTTTAGCACCAAAACGCGTTGCATTTAGCGGCAAAACGCAGTGCATTTTGCACCAAAACGCACTGCGTTTTGGTGCATATTGCACTATATTTAGCAGTAAATGACCCCTAAAACAGTGCAAATGGCAGTTTCTTCAAATAAATATTCATTTTGTCAACGTCCACTTGCCACCCCTTTTTTCAACGAAACCAACCTTCGCGAGAATCGGATTTTTGCGGCAAGGCGAGCAGTTGGTGGATAAAAACGGCACTCTTAGTGTTAAAATCTCTGCTAAAAAACTTACAAAACACCCCTACCCCTCCCCACTAGGAGAAAGGGTAGAAGGGCGTATTTGTTCCTCACCAACGGCACAATGCCGCCAGATGGGCAGGGCATCCGTTAATAAAAATGGTGCGATGGGCTTTACACGCATGGCGTTATTGCCCTTCGGGCGTAACGCAGTGTTACCTAACGAACACCTTCTGGACAGTTCCGTCGCTGTACTTAATGATGTTTACGCCTGGTTCGGGTGCCGCAAGGCGTCGGCCAGTGAGGTTAAAGCGCGCCACTTCCACACGTTCTGCTGCGGCTTTGGGGGTTTCGATGGCCGTGGCAGTGTAGGGTTTCACCACGCAACGGGCGGCGTTAACGATGCTATTGGTGGTGTTGTCGATAACCAAAACCACTACGCTCAGGTTGTTTTTGTTAATTACCGTCACCCAATCACCAATGCCGTTCAACGCTGTTTTATGAACAATGGGCCTATCGGCCACTACCCTTTGGGGCAAAGAGCCGTCTAACCCGTTGGCTATGCCTACCTGAGAGCGGGCCACATCTTCGAAAACAAAGTTCTTAATGGGGTCGGATGACCTGATAAAGTAATCCAGTTCGGGGTTAAAACCTAGATATTTGGTACTTCCACTGTATCCATTTCTTTGCGCCCAGTCGTTTTTTTGTATTCGGTTTTCTATCAACACGTAGGCCAACGCATAGCGGGCGTTGTTGGTTGTGGTGCGGAATGTGGTGGTAGATTGCGCATCGATGCCCTTACCTTCCCTATTCCACTGCGCTTTCACGTCGATGTCCATCATCGCTCCGCGCTGTTTGGCCATCTGATAATACAGCTCGCCGGTAAATCCCTCTACCTTATTTGCACGCGATGCCCATACGGTGGGCAGTCCTGCGTGGGGAGTTGCGGGCACGTTATAACCTTTTATGCCCATCACATCACCATCGTGTGCCACAATTCCGATGAAGTCGCTGGGGTGTTTCTTGGCCATTTGTCTCATGACGGCAATGCCAGAAGGGCACCAGGGGCACCAATTGGCGGTGTAATCTTCGAACACCACGCGGCATGTAGGCAACTTATTAATGGCCGTAATGGGCAGTTTAGCTATCTTTCCTGGACTTCCGTTGGGCTTGCCATTAATCTGTGTAACGTCTAAAACCAACTCGTAATCGCCCGCTTTGCTTTGTGGCGGGATGTTGATGGTTAGACCAGTTAGGCCGTTAGCCACGAGAGGTGTGGCAAATGTCACTGTCCGCTCGTCCACAACCTTGCCGTTTATGGTGGCCTTGTAGTGGAAGTTCTTTTGTACGATGTTGCCGTAATTGTGCATAATGAACGTGTTCTTATGCCCCGAGGCACCTGTCTTTACATACATCCGTGCGGGTTTGTCCACAGACAGACTATATACGTCGGCTGCAAGAAGGGTATAGGTCTGCATACAAAGCAAGGCCATGAGCGCATAAAGGCGCAAAAAGTGTTGTTTTTTCATGCTATTTCAGTTTAAAAATGAATACGATAGAGGCATTGAAAAGTGAAAAAGTGAAAAGGTGAAAAAATGGCTCACACCCTTTAAAGGTGAAAGGGTGAAAAGGTGAAAGGGTGAAAAAATGGCTCACGCCCTTTAAAAAGGTGAAAGGACGAAAAGGTGAAAGGGTGAAAAGATGGCTCACGCCCTACTAACCTGTTAGCTTGTTAACTAGATAAGGTGAAAAATGGCTGCGCCTACTGATGACCAAGTAAGGCTAGTAGTGGCTAGGAGAACTAGATAGCCTAGTACTTCTGGATAACCTAGTATTGCTAGAAGGACTAGTGGAACTAGATAATCCAACTCCACTAGTTTGCATTAACTTGTCCACCTGTTAACTTGTCAACTGGTAAACTCGTTAGCTTGTCAACTGGTAAACTCGTCAACAAGTTTGAAGGGCGTGAGCCATTTTTTCACCTTTTCACCCTTTCAATTTTTCACCTTTAAACGCCTTTTCACCCTTTCACTTTTTCACCTTTCATTCACCTTCTCAACAGTTCCATCGCTATACTTCACGATGTTTATACCCTTTTCGGGTGCAGAAAGGCGTTGACCTTTGAGGTTAAAGCGCGCCACTTCTACGCGTTGGTCGGTGTTTTTGGTGGTTGCGACACCTGTTGTACTGTATGGTTTGATTGGGCAATGGGCACCGTTAACAATGCTGTTTGTGGAATTATCGATAACCATCACCACAACACGCAGGTTCTTTTTGTTCTGTGGTGTCCAATTCCTGCCCACTCCTTTGAACGTTGCCTGATGCTTAATGCCCCTGTCGGCCACGACATTCTTGGGCAACGAGCCGTCCATTCCGCTGTCAATGCCTAAGAAAGCACGAGCCACATGGTTGTATTTAAGGCCATAAACCTCTCCTGAACCTTTGATAAAAACACCCAATTCCTCGTTTTCCCCCAACAACTCGGTTTCTCCACTGAAAGCATTTAATTGGCACCATGATGCGTTGTGCATGCCATCTTCTACAACCACGTAGGCCAGTGCATAGTTGGCGTTGGGCATATTGGTGCGGAATGTGGTGGTAGACTGCACGTTGATGGCGTTACCGCTTGCATTCCATTCTGCTTTTAGGTCGATATCCATCACCGCTCCGCGCGCTTTGGCCTCCCGATAAAGGTCTTCGCCGGTATAACCAGACACTTTGGCTCTGCGCGATGCCCACACATAAGGAAGGCCAAATTTGTCTACTTGAGGGCGTTTGTAGTCTGCGATAGCTATCTTGTCGCCCTGATGAACGGCTATTCCGATAAAGTCGTCGGGGTGTTTCTTAGTCAAATACTCCATGATGGCCGTTGCGCGAGGACAATATCGGCACCACATGGCGGTGTAATCTTCGAACACCACGCGGCATGTTGGCACCTTGGTGACCACCGTTATGTCGAGTGTAGACGACGAAAAGGTCGTTGTGTTGGGCTTACCATTAACATGCGTGATGTTACAAACCAACTGATGGTCGCCCAATTGGTTGAATGTTGGCACCTTAACCAAGAGTTTTCCGAAGTCGTTTACGTTGATTGGTTCGGTTAATTTCACCTCTTTTTCTTCCACAACCTGACCATTCACGGTGGCGGTATAGCGGTAAGAGGTGACGGGGTTGGTGCCATAGTTAACGCAAGAGAATGTTCCCTTGGCATCAGTTGCACCCTTTGCAACGAATAAGCGCGGCGCAGCAATGGGCGCTAAGTTGTTCTCGCCAAACCCGGCAAAGGCTGTTGCGCAGGCGCAGAACATGAATGCGAGTGCGCAAAGGCGCGAAAGTAGTGTTTTTTTCATTTATTATCTATGTTTGTTAGGCCTTCCCCCGCCCCTATCCAAAGGGGTTGAGGGGAAATGGGATGCCTTGTTTACAATGTACTATTCCATTCAAGTAACCACAAAGCAATGGGTTAATGGCTCACTTCACCCCCTCATTGTACTCATCTCCCCCCACTTATCGTAGGCAGAAGTCGGAGATTCTCTCCCTAGGAGGGGATGAAAATGACGTTTACTTTGGTCTATTTTCCCACCACAACCTTTGTTGTCTTACCGTTTTGACGTACTAAGTACAGTCCTTTTGGTAAGCTATTGACATCGGAAATGTTGCGGCCAACGAGCACGCCATTAACAGTCCACACTTCGTTGTCTGCATTCTGTGCCGTGCGTTGCACGCTTTCTATGCCCGTTGCATTGCCATTAAACTTCAATGTAACCGTAGCTAGCAGTTGTTCGGGTACCGCTTTTTCTACATTTGCGGTGCTTTTTGTGGTGTAAAGTTTCAATATGGCGGTGCAGTTTGCTTTGCCAGTAAGATTAAAGTCCGTGGCAATGGAGATGTTTTGCGCCTTAGAACTAACCTTTCGTGAGGACGTATAGTACTTGCCTTTCTTGTCCCATGTGTTGCAATTTGAAGGGAAACACACCTCCAAATCGGCTCCTTGCCCGCTGATTTCTACAATTTCGTAGACAAGCATAACGTTAAACTCCTTTCCTGAGACGTTACGAATGGACAAACCCGACTTAATTTGCGGTCCAAATCCAGCATTTTCTACCTTGGTTAACGATAATGTGGCCTTATCTGCCAATACTTTTCCTTTGGCATCAACAAATACCATTTCACGATTTGCTGCTTGCATTGTCATTACTGATGCAAGGCAAAATAATACGCTAAGAAGTAATAATCTCTTCATGTTAAATAGATTTATTTGTAATTATATATGTTTATGAGTTTATAAGTTTGTAAGCTGATGAGTATGTAAGTTAATGTGTTGGGGAGCTTGTAAGTTCGTGAGCTCGTGAGCTTATAAGTTGATGAGTTCACGAGTTGATGAGTTGGAGGGAACTTGTAAGCTTGTAAGTTGATGCGTATATAAGATAATGCGTTCGTGAATTTGTGAGTTTGTAAGTTTACAAGTCTGTGAGTTAACAGGTTGTTTGCTGATACAAGCAAGGACAAATCAAGCCTCACAAGCAGGGGCGCATTAAACAAGCAGACTTATTAACCAACTAACTTATCAACCCATAAACTGATGCCTTTAACAGCTTAAGGCCTTAAATACCAACCTTTCTCCTTTCCACTTGCACAACTCCTGCATCATTATACACGAAAGCTACAATCCAAGCGTTGTCTGCGTTGATGCCTTCTGGCAGGGTTAGCTTATGGGTTAATGTCTTTTCTGCATTGCCCGGCAAGCTTATTGGCTCGCCCCAATCGCCATTAAGCGCGGCGCGAAGCACATGATTATGCACGTAATCGCGCTTTACAACATTGTCGGGGAACTGCTGCAAGGCCACAATTCCATCTTCAACCAACCACAATTGCAGCTTCCCTTCTACGCCTTCTGCCAAGGTTTGCGCCGAAGTGCTTACTTGCAGCTCGCGATTTGCGGCATTATACGTGGTGGTGAGTTTCAGATTCAGCGGCGATTTGGTTTCAAACGCTGCGATAATCTTTGCCGCCCACCCCTCTTTTACCGAACCGGCGCGTTGCCTATTCACCAACACCTTAGGCACAGAGTTGGCATATCCCCAATGTTCGGCATAGGTTTTACCTAGCGGTGTGGCCAAACCTACAAGCCCTTCCTTAGGCATAATGGCCAACCTGCCGCCATGAATGGCCACAACCACGAGCGTGTCTGCACCATATTGGGCCTGCAACCGCGACAATTCTTCGGCCGCCGCAGGACAGTTAAGACAGCGCTGACCCGTAAATTCCTCTACAAGTACCTTGCGTTTGGCCGTTGTAGCAGGCACTTCGATAAGCCTTTCGCTTGGCGCGATGTCGTTGCACGCACCTAAGAGCAGGGCGGCAAGCAGTATGTTTAATGGTTTGATGTGCATATTGATTATTGTTATCGGCCTCACCCCCAGCCCCTCTCCGAGGGAAGAGGGGAGTAGATGGCCATATTTATTTCGTTAGAAGGGTTTATCAGGGACGACAAGATAACCTGCTTACCCTTTCGTATAAGTCTATATGAATTTGAAAAAAGGCGACTCTAATTCTCTCACACGCTAGAAATTATAACTGTAAGACAGCATTGCGCCCTTCGTTGGAGGCATGTATCGGCACACGCCACCACTACAATTATACCCATCGTTGGTTCGTCCGTAGCCCACTTGCAGCCTATGTGCACCATGCACAAACGTCACCAACGCCTGATAATAGTGGATATGCGTAGAGCCGGCGTTGTATTGGTCGCTCACGGTAAACATCCACGAGGGTGCCAACGACAGCTCTGCCAAGCCGAAAAGCCAGTCGCCGTTGCCGTCTTTCGACTGCATGTACTGCGCCTCGGTACGCAATGTGGTGCGTGGCGATAGCTTCCACTTCACGTCTGCCACAAAAATGTTGGCGTTAATCATACCCCCCTCGCCTTCAACAACCGTTTTGTTGTAGCGTTGGTTCATGTACATCAGCGTGGTTTTCAATGCCGGGTTCCATCGTTTCTCCACTTGTACGTTCAAGTCTTGGTAGTAAGTGGCATCTCCCCACGCCCAAAAAGCCGAGCCATAGCCGTCTGTTCCCTTCCCGCCATGATGGTTTTTGGCAATGCCATGCACGTGCGAGAAGTTCAATTTCAAAGCCGTACCATAACGGCCACCAAGTGCCGTGCCCTTTTTCAGCTTGTAACCCAACGATGCTTGATAGGCCCATTCGCCCTCAGGCTGCGTGGCATAGGGCCGCAAGGCAGGCAAAGCGTAGGTGTGTTCGAGGGTGAAAGCAGGCAGATGGTTTACATAAGACGATATGCCCACCATACTTCGGCGCGAGCGAAAGCCCATGTTCACACTGCGTTTGGCCTGCAACAGCATGCTAAGTCCCTGTTTTGAATACGACCCCGACAGCATAGCCACGTAACCATGACGATAGATGTAGCCGTTATCTGCCGTTGGGTCTTGTCCTTTTCGGGCATATTCGGCCAACACGTTATAGGCTCCATGCTGCCAACGAGCGCGAATATCGTAGGCCATCACGTTGCGCGGAAGGCGTAAACGATGGGTGGCGTCGGCCATAATCACCTCGTCGGGTTCGTTTTTATTCACCACCGATGCGCCCAACATCAAGTGGTGGTCGTGTTCTTTCATGCCTGGAAACCATTGTTCGATGTTCAATTCCAGGTCTCCACCGCCCACCCAGCCAGGGTTATGTTCCCAATATCGGCGTTGTTTTCCGGCCAAGGCCTTCATGTAAACGCCGGGTAGCGGGTTAGCCTTCAATCGTCCGCCAAGCAAAGAATTATCTATTCCGAGGCTCCGTTCTTCGTAAGTGCGCAACACAAAGCCCGAACCGAACTGTTCATAAAACGTTCCGGCCGTTAGTTCCACATGCTGCGTTTGCCACTTTAAGTAATAATACGGCACGCCCCAACCCTTAAAATCGGGTTCAAAACCGGGCAGGGGATATTGCATATACTCGAAACGGACACCCGCATCGAAGTTTCTTAGCGATGCGTCTAGCTCCACATAAGTGTTGTTCAAGAAGTCTCCGTTATCCTTTGTTATCCCAGCTTGCTTGTCGTTTTCAGGCACAAGCATGTCTGTTTGTATCGAGCCGCGCAGGGTTAAGCCCTTTTTCGGCTGGTCTTGTGCCCCAACGGGCAGGGCCATTGCACAATATACGGCAATGGCAAGTGTTGTTCCCCAGGGTTTCCAGTTGGCCCTGTGGCTCTTCGCAACCGCGCTTGGTTCCGAAAATTTCTTCTTTATGCCCAGCATTTGTTGCAGCGGCAGCCCCATCCACTTAGGTTGTCGGGGTTGCAACAGCAGTTGTTTGTTGGGTAAAGGGTTTCTAAACATGTTGTTCAAAAGCATATATTTTGGCGTATGCGTATTAAAAATGGTTATTCGCAATGTTCTTGTTGGTGTATTTGTTCGTTCATAGTGGGCCAACGGGTTTGGCTTTTTACGGTGAGGAAATGCGACACCAAGACACTCACGCACCGCGTATTTATCCGCTATTGCTGTTAGCGGTTGGGCGTAAGCACACAGCTCCAAGGTCTCGTTCACCGCGTATTTGTCCGCTATTGCTGTTAACGTTTGGGCGTAAACACACAGCTCCAAGATTCCTCTCACCGCGCGTTTACCCACTATTGTTATTAGCGGTTGGGTGTAAGCACACAGCTCCAAGGTTCCCCTCACCGCGTATTTATCCGCTATTGCTGTTAGCGGTTGGGCGTAAGCACACAACACCAAGGTTTCTTTCACCGCGTATTTGTCCGCTATTATTGCTAGCGGTTGGGCATAAGCACACAGTTTCCAGGCTCCCAACACCGCAGGTGGGTAGCGTATTTCGCCCTCGACAGCACCCAACAACACAGTTGGATGCCCAAGATACTGCATCAAAATCTTTCGTTACAAGCAGTCTTTCACCTTTTGGTACAGTTCTGTTTCTGCCCCATCGGCATATCCGTTATGCTTATATACGATGTTTCCCTTACCGTCAAGCAGCAGCGTATAGGGTATCATCTGCACCCCCATAGCGCGTTTCAGTTCTCCGTTAGGGTCGAGCAACACTTGGTAAGTCCACCCGTTTTCGTCTACGAGCGGTTTCACCTTATTGATGTTCTGTGCCTGGTCGATGCTTACGGCCACAATTTTCACGCCCGTTTCCTGTTTCCAGTCGCTATACACCTCGTCGATGGCGTTCAATTCGCGGTTACATGGCTTGCACCAAGTTGCGAAGAAGGCCACCACGATGGGCTTTCCGTTGTTGCTGAGCGTGTCTAGTCGCACGTCGTTACCCGATACGTCTTTTAGTGTGATGTTCGGCAAACGCGTCTGCGCGCATGCGAACGTGGCCACCATCATGGCGGCAATAAGTAAATAAAGCTTCTTCATGTGGTATTCTGAATAGGTGTACAAAGGTAATGAAAAACAATTAAATTGTAAAAGAAAATTACAAAGATTATTTGTTTCATAGTTAAGAATTGGAGTTTAAGGCTTGTTTTGGGGGTATTTTGCATAACTGGGCACACAAGATTGGGCACATCCCAGCCCCTACCGGCCTCACCCCAATACCCTACCGGCCTCACCCCACCCTCTACCGGCCTCACCCCCAGCCCCTCTCCAAGGGGAGAGGGGATGAAATGCTTTGCTTATTGCACGCTTGTTACTGGTTGACTTGTTATCCACCAGCCTCACCCCAAGACCCCATCGGCCTCAAACCAGCCACTACTAGCCTCACCCACAACCCCTCTCCAAGGGGAGAGGGGAGTGAAATGCTTTGTTTATTGCACGCTTGTTATTTGTCAACTCGTCAACTCCCTAACCACTCGTCCACTTCCCAATCACCTCGCCTTCTTGTTAACCTGGCATCTCGTCAACTACTCCTTTGTCCACTTTTCAGCAATAATTTTAACACGAAGAGTGCCATTTTTATCCACCAACTGCTCACCTTGCCGCAAAA
>NZ_KV815118.1:68952-80121 GCF_001814145.1 Prevotella sp. HMSC073D09
TTTTATCCACCAACTGCTCACCTTGCCGCAAAAATTCGATTCTCGCGGAGGTTTGTTTTAGGGCTAAAAGGGGTTAGTTGTTCATGCTGGCAAAATGAATATTAATTTAAACAAAGCACCATTTACACCACTTTGGGGGCTATTTGCCGCTAATTTTGGTGCGTTTTGGTGCAAAATGACCTGCGTTTTGATGCTAAATGCAGTGGTTTTTGCCGCTAGATGTGGGGCGATAAGCATAAAAATACGTCGTAATTGTATAAATATAATTTATTAGGACCATGAAACACATGCCTAAAAAGGACAAAATAGTGGTTAAAAAGTGGAGTTTTGGGGGTAAAATGCAGGTAATTGGACTTGAAAATTTTGCGAGTTGGCGACCAAATAGAAAGGCAAAGTGGTGCAAAATGCAGGCGGATTTCTTAAAAATGGACTAAAACAAGAGCTCGCAAAACGGAAAAACGCAGTCAATTGCATGTTTTTAAGCCCCATTTCTCGCTAGAATGAGTGGCGAATAAAATGCGTTTTGTAAAACAAAAGCAACATATTTAACAGAAATGTGGCTGCAGAAAAAGATTAAGAGACGGCACTTTATGCCCAATTTGGAGCGTTAAGCGGCCGCTTGTTCACACAGAACTAAGTCCAAGACTCCAAAACATTCCATCTAAACAACCCTGAATGCAGCTTATATGCCATCCGCATTAGAACACTAAGGCCACAAAATTTCCATCCAAGCAACCCTAGATGTGGCTTATATGACATCCGCATTAGAACGCTAAGGCCACAAAAAAACCATCTAACCAACCCTGAATACAGCTTGTATGGCATCCGTATTAGAAAGCCAAGGCCACAAAATTTCCATCCTACCAACCCTGGATGTAGCTTGTATGGCATCCGTATTAGAAAGCCAAGTCCCCCAAAATTCCATCTAACCAACCCTGAATACAGCTTGTATGGCATCCGTATTAGAATGCCAAGGCCTGAAACATTCCATCTAACCAACCCTAAATGTGGCATATATACCATCCGCATTAGAACGCTAAGGCCACAAACTTTCCATCTAACCAGCCTCTTAGACAGCACCCAAACGAGAGCGGAAGACATGCAGCTTTCTATGCAAACAAACAGCTTGCCAACGGTAAAACGTAACATAAAACACACCGCATTTAAACATTTTTTACATACAAGGCTTGTCCCTTTGCATAAAATTACCTAACTTTGCAGCATCCATATCCACACAAAGAAATAATGAGACTTTTTCTTTAAGCCATAAATGCAACGTAAAGCGAACCTAAAACGTTGCTTGGCAGGAAGGTGTGTTGAACACGAACATCAATGATTCCGACAACATGAGGCTGTCGGAATTTGTAGTTATTTGTCATCGGAAAAACTAACACCAACATAATTTAAGGTTAAAAGAATATGGCTTACATGTCACAAGAAGGCTACGAGAAACTCGTGGCAGAGCTTAGACGGCTCGAATCCATTGAACGCCCCAAGGCATCGGCTGCCATTGCCGAGGCCAGAGATAAGGGCGACTTGAGTGAAAATTCGGAGTACGACGCGGCTAAGGAGGCTCAGGCTCACCTTGAAGACAAGATAAACAAGTTCAAGGTGGCCATCAACGAGGCGAAAATCGTTGATACATCTAGACTTAGCAGTGATGCCGTGCAGATTCTTTCGAAGGTGCAGATGACTAATCTCACAACGAAAGCAAAGATGACGTACACCATTGTGAGCGAAAGCGAAGCGAACCTGAAAGAGGGCAAAATAGCTATCACAACGCCCATCGCACAGGGTTTGCTCAACAAAAAAGAGGGCGACGAGGTGGAAATTACCATCCCACGCGGCACCATCAAATTGAGAATAGACAAGATTACGATTTAAAGCTGCTGCATCTGGCAGCCGCACAAATGCCCATAACCTAAACGCAACTAACATTATGGATATATTCAGCAAAATCGCAGCAGGCGAAATTCCTAGCTATAAGTGCGCGGAAAACGAACAGTTCTACGCATTCCTCGACATCAACCCGCTGATGGAAGGCCATACTTTGGTTATTCCACGCAGGGAAGTGGACTACATCTTCGATATGGACGACGACGAATTGGCCGACTTCCAGCTGTTTGCCAAACGCGTTGCACGCGCCGTGAAAACGGCCTGCCCCTGCGTTAAGGTGGCACAGGTGGTGCTGGGCTTGGAGGTTCCTCATGCACATATTCATCTGCTACCCCTGAAATCGGAGGCTGATGCCGACTTTAAACGAGAGAAACTGAAACTTCCTGCTGAGCAAATGCAAAGCATCGCTGATAAGATATATGCGGCATTCAAGTCGCAACAATAGTATGAGGGGCTAAACAAAAGCCTACTCATCAGCTCGTTTTCGAATTAAGTGAAAAAAGAGTGTCGCGCTTTGCGACACTCTTTTTTTGTTTTTAAGCTAGTTCGACTCACAATAAAAGAGAACAAAAAACACACTCAGCCCCTCTCGGCCTCACCCCCAGCCCCTCTCCAAGAGGAGAGGGGAGTGATATGACTTGCTGTTTTGGGGGCAAATGGAAACTGGTTTCGCTGTCTTGCTTATCTTTTCTGCTCGTTTATGACAGCTACTAAAAGTGCATATTGTAGCTTTGTTCTTCGTAACAGATAGATTTAAGAGAGTTTCAAGAGGGGTTTTACGGAAAATGATTATACCTTTTGTTTCATTGTATGCTGGATTTAAGAAGTTTTCAAGAGGTTTCTATTCCCGTTTTTCACCAAGTTTTCAATGCCAAATGTGGGCTTTGAAAACAATAAATGCTTAACTTTGTGACGGCATAATGAGGTGGGAAACTGGCTAATGAATGTGTTATGCTTGGGAATGCTTATGCAATGTCGGTAGAGATTAGTGCGTGAACAGGACTATGCACTGCTACAAACACTTCCAATTGGTCGCATTTAGCCACACGTCTGATTGCGTGAACAGGGCTATGCACGGCTACAAACGCGGTTAACAATGCAAAGGTTTGTAACTAGATGCCTTGCGAATGAATGCGCTATATATAAATAAGGAGACAAAGAAGGTGGCGTTGAATATAATACAAGGGGCTTGCGAATAAATGCCCCATATATATAATAAGGAGACCAAGAAGGGGGCGTTGAACATTAAAAAGAGCAGTGTTGGTGGGCTGACGAACCTCTGAATTGATGGGCTTATCGCATAAGGCATCGGGTTTATTAGGCACAAGTGTATCGCTTGGAAAGGCTTGCAGGATGGTAAAGAAACAAAATAAATAACTGAGAAACTCAGAAAACATTAAACAATTACGCTTATGATACGCAACATCATATTGGTGGCCGTGGGCGGCGCAGTGGGTAGCGCACTTCGTTACGCGCTGTCGTGGCTGTGGCCAGCAACACAAAACGGCGGACTACCCCTCGGCACTTTGGCGGCCAACATATTGGGATGCCTTGTCATCGGCTTTGTGGGAACGCTGCTGCCACGGTGGTTTGGCGGTGGCGAAGGGTTTAGACTGCTGGTTTGTGTGGGCTTTTGCGGCGGACTAACAACGCTTAGTTCGCTGGTAAACGAAACGTCGGGGATGACGCATACCAACCAAACCCTTATGGCAGCAGGCTATTTGGGCGCAAGTGTTGCCCTAGGTTTCGTGGCTCTTCATTGCGGAACGTGGTTGGCAAGCAGGGTTTAGCGGCCTGAATGAGGCATAAACCGAAACCAGTCATTACGGATTTTCAAAAGCAAAGTGTTAGGAATATCTTCCGCTGATGTTTGAAGTACGACCAGCGAGTTAACTCTTTGCACGCGTTCTGTGTTTCCTTTGGCAAAATGAAAGCGGATTTTTCTAACGAACCAATTGGGGATAAACAACAACGGCAAGCGACTGGTGGATGTTCACCAAGCACTTGCCGTTTTGTTTGTTAGATGGTTAGCCTATCTAAAAGTAGTTGAACAATGGGGCTTAAATAAACCTAAGAACGCTAGGAAAACCAATAAGCACCCATACGCCCAATAACGCTAACCGATGTGTGTAGCCGTTTGTAAACCGGGCTATACCCTGCCCTCTTAGTTCTGCCAGATGGTAGAGATGTTGCGAGCAGGTGCCTTTACATCCATCTTTACCTTGCCCTTAGCCTTATTGCTTTGCACCGTAACAACCAGCTGGCCATGGAAAAGGCGCATGTGGGGCAAGTGGAACATTTCGAGAGAAGTGGCATCGCCGTTGCAAACAGCCTTGAACGTGGCTGCTCCGCTAACGTCGAACGTTAGTTCGTCGTCGGCATCGGGACACAGATTGCCGTCCTTATCCACCATCGACACCGTGAGATAAAGCAGGTCTTGACCATCGGCGGCAAGCGAAGGCTTATCGGCCTGCACCACCAAATGATGGGGTTCGCCAGCCGTACGCACCACTTGTTCGGCCGCAGGCTTACCATTGGCATCGTAAGCAATTACTTTTAGTTCGCCAGGTTGGTACACCACGTTGTTCCAACGCAGGCGGTAGCGGTCTAGTCGCGATGCTTTGTCTTTCTTGATGCGGCCTTGGCTCTGTCCGTTTACAAAGAGTTCGGCCTCTGGATAGCTGGTGTAGCAGTACACAGGCGTTTGCTGTCCTTCACGTCCTGGCCACGTCCAATGGGGCAAAAGGTGCAAGGTTGGTTGCTTTTCGTTCCATACTGAGCGGTACAAATAGAACCTATCCTTGGGCAATCCGGCCAAATCTACCGCGCCAAAATAGCTACTTCGCGAGGGCCAATACGAGTAATAGGGAGTGGGTTCGCCCAAATAGTCGATGCCCGTCCATATAAATTGGCCAATGGTAAAGCTGCGATCGTCTTGCGCTATCAGGTCATCGTCGGGCAAATTACTCCACCCGCAGCATTCCACATCGTACGAAGAGCATTGCCCATCCTTATAAGTAGCCATCTTTTTCTCGTCGACGGGGAACTTATACACCCCGCGACTGCTCACCGTTGAGGTGGTTTCGGAGCCGAGGATAAAGCCTTGGCGTTGCTTGGAGATAAGTTCATCGTAAAGGTTTACGCGATAATTAAAACCCGGAACATCTAATGCGGCGTAAAATCCGCACTCGGTATTGGCCTTAGGATTGTCGCCACCGCAGGTTACGGGGCGCGTATTATCTAGCTGATGACAATAGTCGGTCATGTCTTTCGCCCTTTGTGCGCCCTCCTTGTTCCATTGTTCGGGAATTTCGTTACCAATGCTCCACATCACGATAGAGGGGTGGTTGCGATGTCCGCGTATCAGGTTTTCGAGGTCTTTACGCCACCATTGGTCGTAAAACAGGTTGTAGCCGTTTTTCACTTTGGGTTCTTTCCATGCGTCGAAACTCTCGGCCATAACCATCATACCCATCGAGTCGCACACTTGCATTTGCATTTGCGACGGCATGTTGTGGGAGGTACGAATGGCATCCACACCCATATCCTTCATCAAACGTATCTGACGAATGATGGCTGCCTTGTTAACGGCTGCACCCAAAGGGCCTAAATCGTGGTGCAAACACACGCCCTTAAACTTGCGCGACTGGCCGTTTAGCTGGAAACCATGCTCCTTGCTAACGGCCACAGTGCGTATTCCCACACGTTGGCGCAGGCGGTCGGCCAGTTTGTTGCCTTGATATAGGCTTACTTCGAGCGTGTAGAGATAGGGTTGTTCGGGGCTCCATGCCTTGGCATTGGCCACATTCAGCTGTACCGCGGCCGTGCCTTGGGCGTTGGCCGTGAGGTTTTTCTGCGCCACAGCACGGCCGTTTGCATCGAGCAATCTCACTGCAAGGCGTGCAGCAGCTTTGCCTTTGGGCGTTGTGGCCTGCGTTTCTACATACACCTGTGCCTTACTTCCTGCAAGATTTACCGTTTTAAAGATGGTTGCCCAGGGGTCTATTCGGGCATCGCCTGCCGTGATGAGCGTTACAGGACGATAAAGACCTGCACCCGGATACCAACGGCTGCTCTCCTCTTGGTTGTTCAGCAGCACGCGAACTTCGTTTACGCCACTCTTCACGTAGGGCGAAATGTCTAGTCGGAACGCGTTATAGCCATACATCCAACGACCAGCCTCGCGCCCGTTGACATAAACAACGGGTTCGCTCATGGCCCCATCGAAATAGAGCGTGGTATGCTTTGTGCCGGCGGGTAGCCTGAAGGTGGTACGATACTCTCCCTTACCAATCCACGGCAAAGCACCCGAACGCCCCGTATGGTCTATGGCTTCGGTTTGTCCGTCTTGCTCGATAGCTAGGTGTTGAATGTCCCATTTCCGGTCGAAAGGCCCCGTTATGGCCCAATCGTGCGGCACATCAACCTGCTGCCAATCCTTTCCGTCGCGCGAGAATTGCCACTTGTCGAGGTTTCGTTCCTGTCTGATTTGCGCCTGCGCAACCGATGCGAGGGCAAGAAAAGCTAAGATAAGCGTTTGTTTCATTGTTGTTTTTGAGGTTTATGGAGTGAGCTACGGCAGGTCTTTTCCTTGGCCATTGCCGTAGTTAGGGCATGTTCTGCCCTGTGGTTTCGTTATTTTGCAGCTTGCCCCTTGCCTTTTCTGCGCATGCAATAGATGCCGATGGCGATGAAGGGGAGCGAGAGAATCTGACCCATATTGAGGGGCATACCGCTTTCAAAGTCTACTTGTATGTCCTTGGTATATTCGATAAAGAATCGGAATGTGAAGATGAGCGTGAGACAAAGTCCGAAGAAGAAACCCGTACCCACACGCTGCGGATGCTTGCGATAGAGCCAAAGACCCACGAAGAAGAACACGAAATAGGCGATGGCCTCGTATAACTGCCCCGGATGGCGCGGCATCTTATCCACCCTTTCGAAGATAAACGCCCAAGGCACATCGGTTACTTTGCCGATGATTTCCGAGTTCATGAGGTTGCCTAAGCGGATAAAGCAGGCCGTTATGGGGGTGGCAATGGCGATATTATCGAGCACTTGCCACAGGTTTAGCCGCGTTCGGCGGTAGTAAAGGTAAAGAGCAACGATGAGTCCGATGGTTCCGCCGTGCGATGCCAGCCCTTCGTAGCCCACGAATTTCCATCCTCCACCGGGCAAAAAGTGGATGGGCACAATCATTTCGATGAAGTGTTGCCAGCTGGTTAGGTAGTATTCGGGCTGGTAGAACAGGCAATGACCTAGTCGTGCGCCCAAAAGTATGCCGAAAAAGCAATAAAGGAAGAGCGGATCGAAGAGCTCGTCTTTTATCTTTTGCTGCTTGTAAAGGCGCTGCACGATGAAGTAGGCCAACACAAGACCAATGAGCCAGCACAAGGAGTACCAGCGAACGGAGAACCCAAAGAGGTGAAAAGCCTCAACATCGGGGTTCCAAAGGATGTAGTTAAGGTGTGATAACATTTGTCTTTATTTAGATTTTATGCGTGCGCAATGGGGGGTTGCGCAACGCGTTCTGAGCCATTTTGGCGGCTGTCTTCTTCCATTTTAGCGGCTGTATGCTGCCATTTTAGACGAATAACTCCTTGTTGGTGCAAATGGGTTCGCGCCACATCGCCACCCACAAAGCACCGTTCGGCGTACTGCGAAACGGATTTTTTCGGGCCATATACGATGATGCGGGGCGAGAGATAGGCGCACATCGGGTATGATTGCAGCCCATTTCGCCCAGCAAGATATCTACACATTGAACCTGAAGTGCATGATGTCGCCATCTTGCACCACATAGTCTTTACCCTCGATGCCTAGCTTTCCGGCTTCGCGCACGGCCGATTCCGACCCATATTCGATGTAATCGTCGTACTTAATAACCTCTGCGCGGATAAATCCTTTCTCGAAATCGGTGTGAATAACGCCTGCACATTGGGGCGCTTTCCAACCTCGGTGGTAGGTCCAAGCCTTTACTTCCATCTCGCCGGCCGTGATAAAGGTTTGCAAATTGAGCAAGGCGTAGGCCTTTTTGATAAGTCGGTTAACGCCACTTTCTTCCAAACCCAGCTCGTCGAGGAACATTTGCTTGTCCTCATAGCTTTCTAGCGAGGCGATGTCTTCTTCGGTTTTGCCTGCAATAACCAGCACTTCGGCACCTTCGGCCTTAGCCACTTCTTCCACCTTTCGGCTGTAATCGTTGCCTGTTTTGGCCGCGGCCTCGTCTACATTGCAGACGTACAGCACGGGTTTTGCGGTAAGTAGGAAGAGGTCGTGTGCGGCTTGCTGCTCTTCTTTGCTTTCGAATGTCACGTTGCGGGCGTTCATTCCCTTCTCCAACACCTCCTTGTAGGCCGTCAGTACGGCAACATTCAGCTTGGCATCCTTGTTTCCTGCTGCCGCTGCCTTTTGGTCTTTGGCCAGTCGAGCCTCGATGGTTTCGAGGTCTTTCAGCTGCAATTCGGTGTCGATTATTTCTTTATCGCGTATGGGATCAATGGTTCCGTCTACGTGTGTGATGTTTTCGTCGTCGAAACAACGTAGTACATGTATCACGGCATCGGTTTCGCGGATGTTTCCCAAGAACTTATTTCCCAGTCCTTCGCCTTTTGATGCGCCCTTAACAAGCCCTGCGATGTCTACTATTTCGCACGTTGCGGGTACTATTCTGCCAGGATGAACAATCTCGGCGAGGCGTGTTAGGCGTTCGTCGGGCACGGTAATAACGCCCACATTGGGCTCGATGGTGCAGAAAGGGAAGTTAGCTGCCTGTGCCTTAGCACTTGAAAGGCAATTGAAGAGAGTGGACTTGCCCACGTTGGGCAGCCCTACTATACCACATTTTAATGACATGTCTTGTTGTTTACAATTATATATATAATGTGCAAAGTTAGTGCAGAAATTCGAGAAACACGAATAAAAGTGGTATGGTTTGCGGCAAAGAGTCTATGATAAGTGGCTGATTTTAATATTCAAAGGTGCTTTGGCGTTGCACTTGCGTATGCTTGTTCTTGCTTTGTGCAGCCCTGTTCTTCATATTCAAAGGTGTTTTGGGGTTGTTCTTGCTTAGGGTTGTTCTTGCTTTATGCAGCCCCGTTCTTCATATTCAAAGGGGTTTTGGGGTTGCTCTCGCGTAGGGTTGCCCTTGCTTTGTGCAGCCCTGTTCTTCATATTCAAAGGTGTTTTTGGGTTGCTCTTGCGTGGGTTGCCCTTGCTTTGTGCAGCCCCGTTCTTCATATTCAAAGGTGTTTTTGGCGGCTACATCGTGGGGTTAGGCCCGCTTTTATGCAGCCCCATCAACGCTTGATGATGCCATTGGTTGCAGATGTTTAATGCTTATCATGGCAAACAGGCAGACATCTCGCGATGTCTGCACTGCAAATGTCCGCCGGCATCAGTCGGCGTATCATGCTTTTCTTGTATTTACCCTGGTCAGGGGGTCACTTTAAACCTGGTGTAAGTTGCTATCTCCTCTCCTTTCTGTTGTTTAGACAGTTTATTTTCTTTAATTACGAACTTGAATGCATCTTTGCGCACAGCGTCTGTTCCTTTCACTTCAACAAACAGTGAGTCCTCCTTTACGGTGTACGTTCCTTCCTCTACTTTCGCCTCTTTGTTCTTGGGGTCACTGGTCTTTAAATAAGTGCCGTCTTTTTGGTAAACTTCGAAAACGGGAACGGGTTTTTCCGATTCTCCCTCACCAGTGCCTTCGCCAACTTTCTCCTTCATGTCTTGTTGCCAAGTTCCGACGATGGCGCTAACCTTTTCTTTCTTTTTTTCGACTGGCACATCGTCGTCGTCGTTTGAACATGAGGATAAAGTAACTCCCATAAAAAGGATGGCCACTAGGCCAAGAAAGCCCAGTAGGGCCTTGTCAAATGTTGTTTTTTTCATGATTGATATGTTTAATAAATACTTTTATCGTTTGCAAAGATACGACATTTTGTGTAACCAAAAAAGAAAAGCGAGGGCTTTTTCTGTTGCTCCCTGTGTTAAAAATCTAGATTAGATATAAAGTGTCTTGCAGATTATTCAGATTGTAACAACTAGTGTTCGGTTTGTAAGAAGAGATTAACAGAAAAGTAAACAAGTGGACGAGTTGACAAGAAGACAAGTGGACGAGTTGACAAGTTAACGCGCCAACTCACTTATTGCCAATCTTCATGGCAAACTCCCACACCACAATTCCAGCCGCAACCGACACGTTGAGCGAGTGTTTGGTGCCAAACTGGGGTATTTCAAGACAGCCGTCGCAGCGGTCTACCACGGCTTGTTGCACGCCTTTCACCTCGTTTCCCAGCACAACGGCATAACGTTGGCCCTCGTTGGTTTGCAGATTTTGCAGCATGGTAGAGCCTGCCACTTGCTCCACGGCAAGCACTTTGGTTGCATGGGCGTGCAATTCGTCAACGGCATCGGTGGTTTCTGAGAAGTATTTCCACGTCACACTATCCTCCGCGCCCAACGCGGTCTTATGAATATCGGCACTTGGCGGTGTTGCCGTGATGCCACAAAGATAGACGGCCTCAACACGAAAGGCATCGCACGAACGCAACACCGAACCTACATTGTGCAAAGAACGCACGTTATCTAACACCACCACTAGCGGCAACTTGCTGGCTGCCTTAAATTCGTCCACCGTCAAGCGGTGCATTTCTATGGTTTTTAATTTACGCAAAGCTCAATAATGTTTTTAGTTTGTGAGTTGTTCAGTTCGCGAGTAGAAGTGGTCTTTACCTTTAAGACCTCCACCAATAGCGTGATACTTATTATCTTCGTGTTGCGAAAAGCAAACCAAGATAAACACTCCGCTCCTGTACGAAGTACTACACAAAGTTACGACATAATTTGAAATATTGTCTCATTTATCAGTGGCAAAACGCGGTTATCCCTCTAAAAGTAACACAAACCCATAAACAGATCCACCCATATTCTTACCAACCCACAAACCCATCAACCCATAAACTTATCCACTCATAAACTCATGAACTCACAAACTCAAACACTTACCAACTGATATACTTAGCATCGCACAAACCCATCAACCCTTAAACTTACCCACTTATAAACTTACTAAATCACAAACTCATCAACTCAGAACCTTAAATTTTTGCAACAGACTTTACAAAACACTTTATTTCCGGCACCCATTCTAGCGAGAAAAAGGGCTAAAAAGCAAGCAATTAGCCACAGATTTCTGCCTTACGAGGTTCCGTTTTAGTCCATTTTTAAGAACACAACCTGTATTTTGCACCATTTTGCCTTTCTATT
>NZ_KV815118.1:80221-91610 GCF_001814145.1 Prevotella sp. HMSC073D09
AACCTGTATTTTGCACCATTTTGCCTTTCTATTTAGCCGCCAACTCGCAATTTTTTTGTTCCCAATTCGCCCCTTTTAGACCCTAAAACCCCACTTTTTAACCACTATTTTGCCCTTTTTAGTCATGTTATTCATGGTTCTAAGAGGTTTTATTTATACAATTACTGTGGATATTTATGCTTCTTGTATCGCGTTTAGCATCAAAAAGCACTGCATTTTGCACCGTTTTACCTTGCGTTTTGCACCAAAACGCACTGCATTTAGCACCAAAACGCGTTGCATTTAGCGGCAAAACGCAGGTCATTTAGCACCAAAACACACCACATTTAGCGGTAAATAGCCCCCAAAGTGGTGTAAATGATGCTTTGTTGAAATAAATATTCATTTTGTAAGCATTCACATGTCACCCCATTTTGTTGCCAAACAAACCTCCGCGAGAATCGATTTTTTGCGACAAGGCGGACGATTGCGAGCAAAAATCGCACTCACAATGTTAAAATTCTTGCTGAAAAGCGGACAAAACAAGGTGTATCTTAGGTATTGAGTAAGGCCGCGCCTACTTCACCCACCACCTAAACAACAATGGCGGAACAACATAAGTGAGGGCCACAACTGCGCCCATGCCCACGATGGTAATTGCCCCCAGCGAATGCAAAGCCGGATGACGAGCCACAACCAACGACCCCATACCGATGAACATGATGGCCGCCGAGAGCAAAATGCCCTTGCGATAGGCCGCCAACATGGGGCGGCCGTGGCGTCGTTCGTATATCAATCCTTCGGTAACAAAAATGCTATAATCGTCGCCTTGACCAAAAATAAAGGTGGCCAAGATGATGTTTACCAAGTTGAAACGCATATCTAAAAGGTGCATCGCGCCCAAAATCCACAGCCACGACACCACCATAGGCATGAAGGCGATGAGTGCAAGCTTAAACTTGCGGAACGAAAGCCAAAGGAAAACGAAGACAATAGCACCGCAAACCCAACCGATATAGTTGAAATGCTGCGACAACGAGTTGGCTATCGTGGCGTTAAGACTGGGCAAGGTGAACGCCCAACGCTCGGCATTAGGCGTGGATGTAAAGGCCGCCGCCACGCTATCGGCCTGCGCCGAAGGCACATTAACGATGTTAACCACCGCGTTTCCCACTATGCGATTGCCCAAAGAGGCTTGCAAAAAGGGTGCGAAATGGCTGGGCGGTTGCGGCGTAAAGCGTGTGGCGAGCATCTTTTGGAAGGGCGCGAAGGCATCGGCAGCAAAGCCTTCCTTCGCTGCCAAAAGTCCCAAGCTGTCTAATTGCGGTGCACGTTCTTTCAATATACTGCGCCATTGCGCCAAACGCCGTTGTTGTTCGGCCTTACTTGCCACCAAGAGCGGGTATTGGCGTTGTTCTACAGCCTGCAAAGCCTGTTCTACATTCTTACCTTCGGCTACAAAATACACTTGCGTTGTGCCATGTTCTTCGCCGCGCATCTGCGCCAATTGCATCAAAAGCGTTTGCTGTTGCGGCGTTAAGTAGTTGATGTTTCGCAAGTCGGTGTCGAACTGTGTGCCCAAACTGAAATAGCCCAACACAAGCGTCACCACCACCAAAGCCGCACTAACGATGGTCGTTCGCTTGCGATGATGGGGCGAATGAGCAGTGGCAACAGGCCCAGATGTGGCCGACACGGGGGCAGCATCGGGCGTTTCGCCTTGTTCGTTGGCGGTTGCGCCCTTAACAGAAGTGGCTTTTTTGCCCACAAAATGGGGCAAGAACACCACAACAAACAAGATGGTGCTTACCAACATCAGGGCTGCGAAGATGCCCAAATGGCTCAATGCGGTGGCATCGAGGGGTATTAAGGTGGCAAAAGCCCCCACAGTTGTGATGTTGCCCACCACAAGGGGCGAGGCTATCTCTTCGAGTGTCTGCCGTGGCGAGCTGCAATGGGCCAAATGCGTAACGAAGTGTAAGGGATAGTTTACGGCGATACCGATGATTACCGAGGCTATACCCAACACAATGATAGACACTTCGCGGCTTACCAAAGCCATTCCGCCCATAGCCATAAGCCAACCAAAGCCCAACGAAACGACGATGAGAAACAGGTGACGGGCGCGCCGTAAAGCCCACACCAACAACGCAACGATGAGCGTTGCGGCAATAGAGATGGCCCAAATGCTATCTGTCTTAATCTGCGAGGCGTTGTCTACGGCTATCACGGGCGCGCCAGTAGCGGCGAATTTCACGCCAGGCACGCGCGTTTCTACACTTCGTGCCACGCTGTCTATTTGCTTAACGAGCAGCGCATTGCCGTTTGTTTCGCTTGCTCCGTATGGCGATGTGAGCATGGCCACGGCGTGGCGGTCGTCGGGTGTAAAGATGTAACCGTCGTGTAGCTCGTAGTGCAGCGCGTTGCCACTGGCTTGCAATCGGGCCAGTAAGGGCGTAAAAAGCCCCAAGGGGTCGCGTTCGATGTTCTGTGTAACCATTCCGCCCGTGGGGAAAAGCAACATTTCGCGATTGCGTTGCAGCGCGGCGGCCATGCTGTCGGTGCTGGTTATGCGGCGTATGCGGGCAAAATCGGCATCGCCCAGCAGCAAAGGCGCGTTTTGATAGGCGAAATCGGGAATGCGTATCACGCTCTCGAAGTCGGCTTGTGCCGTTAGTTGCCATCCGCGGGCCTTGCTTTCGCGTTGAAATAGCTGCATGGCGCGCACCAAGAGGGGCGTGTTAAGCTGCGTGGTATCGGTGGGCGAGGCCACGATAAAGATGCGGTCGGCTGCGTTTGTCTGCCTGTAAATCTCCATCGAACGACGATAGTTGTGGTCGTTGGGCAGAAAGTCGGTGATGTCTTCTTTGAAACGCAGTTGCGATGCGCCCGCCAACGCACCCAAAGCCAGGGCAATGGGCAGGGCAAGGCGCAGCAGACGATGTTGCGCAAACCAGTCGTACAGCCTTATAAGCCATTGTGCAATCATGTCAGCTTTGCTTTATTTGTTGTTTGGCCGCAACAGGATTGGCGTATATGTGCAGCAGGTGGCGGCGTTCTTCGTCGGTGGTTAGCTGGCTTAAACGCTGGTTTAGCCACGCTTTCGCCTCATCCCACTGGGCATTCTGCGGTTCTTCGGGGTGCAACATGGCATAGGCGGCCATGTTGGTGGGCATCAGTTGGTAGGCATCAATAATGGCATGGTCTATCATCTGTGCCACTTGGCGCACGGCATCGTTAAGAGGCAGGTGCGCAAGGGGTTCAAGTTGGGCCGCGCCAATGGGTTTTGTTACGCGGAAATGCACCCTTCCCTTGGGCTGACTGATGCCCGTAATGATGCTGTTGATGTCTTCGCCCGGCTGTTTTACGTAGGGTTTGTGTGCGGACTGCGCCATTTCGCGCGCTTTAAGCAGGTCGCACGACTCGTATTCGTAGCTCACGGCCACGGGTACGATGTTCAGTTGGGCCAACGAAGTAAGCTTATTGCCCATTCCAGAAAGCGTGAACATCTTTATAAGTGCAGGTTCGGTTCGGTCTAGTCCGTCTTTTGTGCGGCCGTTTCGCTGTGCAATCCATACCGACGAGCCTCTGTCTACGAGGGCATGCCTGATATATCGCGACAGGTGCAGCTCGCTTTCGTAGAACTGGCGTTTGTTTCCGCCGCGCTCCACACGAAACATCTTGTTGCTTTTGCCGATGTCTACCACCGTTGGGTGGGTCATGAGGTTGGCTCCAAAGGTTATTTCGCAGGTATCGTGTCCTGCGTCTACCAATGCGTTTTGCAGCAGCGAGGCATCTAACACGATGTCGCGGTGGTTGCTTACAAAGAGGTAAGGCACGGCAGGTTGCAGCAGTTCAAGTCCTTCGCAAACAAATTGCGTGGTGCTTCTTCGCATCACCTCTCGGTTGAAATGATACATCACGCGGAGCTGAAACTCGCGTGCCGTACTTATTTCTTCCAGCATGCGTGCCACGTCTTGCGCGCTTTGTTCGGGAAATACGAAGTGGGCCAACTGCGGCAGCCACTGACTTTGGGCTATTCGCCGCATGGCCAGTGCCACTTCGTCGTCATTATAGGGGCGTATATCGTCGAACTCTCCTCTTGCTCTGCAAACATTCTCCATATATATAAGGTGTGATGTGGATGAACTTGTGTTTTGAAATATCGCGACAAAGTTAGTAAATAATCATGAAAAGCGATGCAATTAAGCTGTTCTTTGTTTTGGGTGTAACCCAAATCGGCCGCCGAAGACTATCTTACAAACTTAACCTAAAAGCCCAATGGGTTTTAAAACGATGGGCCACGAATGGCATCTGGCGCGCCTGTGCAGCCCATATACAAGTACGCCCGTTGCGCAATGGCTAGCGCAACGGGCGTTTAAGTGAGCCACACAGCATGCGTAGCTTAGGCTTTTTTGCGTGTTAGGGCATAATCAGATGCACCTCAATCCTCTTCTCAACGCCGGCAACGGCCGTCTCGTTAACCGATGTCAGCCTATACTTTATATATAGGAAGTTACCCTTTTTCTCGGCAGAAATTACCTCAATTCGGGGTTCTTCAAGATAAATGTCCTTGTATTCGGCATCGCTACTCGATGGGAACCATGCGGTTACTTTATAGTTTCCGTTCTCGCTTGCCACCTCGTTGGGATACAAGCTAACAAAATTGCCCCCTCGCTTAACTGTCATCTGCACCAGTTTAAGCCACACTCTCGTGTCGATGGCTTTCACTTGTGCCGTCTTATCGTCGTCGGGGGTGTTCTTAAACTTCTTGCCGAAGAACTCGTTTACATCAGTTCCGCCGGCAATGTTCCACTCGTTGTTGAGGTCGGACAGCGGTTTAAAGCCTTTCAGCGTTAAGGTAAACTGTGCCAATTCGGTTTCCGAGCCATCCCTAGGCGTGAGTTTAATCGTCAGTGCGATGGAGTTATCCCCGTCGTTCTTCTGCTTACTGGCCAGAAGTGGGGCAAACTTAGTTTCGTCGTACTTAATCAGGGAGCCATAGAACGCCGCAAGCTGACGGTAAACGCCACGCATGTATAGTTTACTAGCGGCTTCGGTGTCAACGGTAAACTGCTTGGCGTAATACGCGTTCTTATCAATGGTAAGGCTTGGAGAAGCATTGTTGCCCGTTTTTCCTTTTATTCCGTTGTAGGTAATGGTAAACACAACATGCCCCGAATGGCTGTTACTGGGTACATAACGCACATCGCTGATGGTGGTTTTGGCCCAATCGTCGGGCGTAAAGGTGTAATGGTTACTTCCATCTGCGGCAGAGGACGTAAGGTCTACCAGCTTTGAGAGATATTCCGCGGTGAACTTATCGGTCTTGTTCAGGCGGAACAGCGTATCGAAGTCGAACTCCGACAGGTAGTCTACGCCGTCTTTCCATTTGGCCACAGCACGCATGGCCATGTCTTGGTCTGCGGGTTTCTGTGCAAAACCTGTGAAATCCACGTCCAATCCGAAAGGCTTATTACCAGCAACGCCCGTCACTTTAAGCGTGAACGTGCCTTTTTGTTCGTCGCGTTTCACCTCGTTCACAGCCTTAACTTCAATTTCCTTGCCGTCAATGGTTTTCTTTCCCAGGTCGGCTTTTGCCCTTTCTATGGCTTGGTACACGTTAAGCTGCTTGTCGAGATTGAAGTATTTCACGATGTCCGCGGCTTTAACCTCGGTCGTTTCTCCTTGTGTTGGTGGCTTTTGTGGTGTGGGTGTAAGTCCATCGTCTCCTCCACAGGCAGCAAAAAAGACGCATATCGCTGCTGCTAAAATAATTTTCTTCATTGTTAATCCTGTATCTAAACACTAAACTGGCGCGCCTTTCTCTCCCATTTTAGGCCTTTGCAACAATGGTACAGAGGCTTTGGGCAATGGCGGCACACATTAAATGATGGTGCAAAGATAAATAAAATAATCGGAAAGTAGCGTTAAGATGGTCGCTTTAACATAATGTTTCAGTGTTGTTCATATTAGGCTTATCCAGCCATTAAAACTCTTCGATGGTATTCTTAATTCGCAAAACATATCCCGTATCGTTGAAAAATCTCTCCATTCTTTCGTTTTGTCCTCTTCTTCCATTTGGCTGCATGCTGTTGGCGATATAGGCACTTTTCTTGCAGAATTGCTTTGACACGTTTTCATTTTCAAAGTGGGCAATGGTTGATCGAAGTTGTTTCTCTCCATCTTTTATCCAGTCGGAGCATTTGGGCTTTCGCCTTTTCAGTTCAACAAAGGCAATGGTATCCTTATGAAAGAGACAGCAATCACAGCGATTATCCATCTTCCCATCGGGTTTCCGCAGGTCGATGCAATGGTCAACAGGCACAAAGCCAATTTCTTTTTGGTCCTTATTGTACACCACTGCAATCCATTCCTCACGATTACAGAGGTCTATGTACGCCTTTGATTGTGCAGGTGCGTCGCACAATCCGAACTCTATTTGTTTCGTGGTACAGATTTCTTTTGAGGGGAAAAAGTTAATCATGCTCTTTGTTCTATTTCAAGCAGTGAGGCATATCTGTCGTTACTTTCATCCAACTGCACATTCAGCAGGTTCTCGTCAGAGGGTATGCCCTTGTATTGTTTTAGCGCATAGAAATAATTGTCGTTTGCATCGTGTTGGTATATGGCCAGGTCGTCGGGCGAAACAGTTGCCTCCAAGGGGTAGATTTCATTAATTTTGTCAGCAATGTCCTTGTAAGCATTCTTCAACTTATGCGCTTTTACTGCTACGGCCAAATGATTTACCAAATATGGGCTATGCGTAGTTACAATAAGTTTGTTTGCAGACAAGGCATTGTTAAATTGCAACAAGCTTTGCAACAACAACACTTGCGATGACGGGTAGAGGTTTTGCTCGGGTTCTTCAACGATGTTGATAAATGCAGATTTGTTAAACCTCGCTGCCAAGGCCGATATGGCGAGTTGGCGTTGTTCTTCGGTAAGGTCTTTATTGTTCAATATCATCATAACCTCATTTTGGAAACGCGCCATCTCGTCAACGCTCATTTTGTTTGGCGCCAGCTCGTCAACACGCATTTTGTTTGATGGCCTAGCCTGGTTCAACACACTCTCAGAAAGGTACTTAGACACAAGATATAACGGCACAACCGACTGAAATCCGCTTGCCGACTCTTGCAAACGCACTTTATAATCTCTGCCTTTGATAGATAAGATGTCGCTCTCTTGGTCATAATCTAGCAATGCATCATTTATAGGAAGCATTAGTTCATTGGCTATTGACTTCTTCGCCCGAGCATATTCTGCAAGAAACCCCACTAGCGAACCTGGCCACTCTTTTACTAAATCGGGGTTGTTTAGCGTAGCAATTAGGTTGCGTTCTGCGGGGATATAAGCTATTTGAGGCAAGGGATATTTATTTATACTGGGCATTTCGCCTATCAACAAGTTGCCTTCTTTAGTGTACCTCAGCCTGTAAGCATCACCTTCATACTCTATTTCGGTCTTACCGTCCATGAAATAGTTTGTTAATCGGTGATAACGAGACAAAAAGCCCTTGAAATCTGAAGACGTAAACCCCTTTCTACCATAATCCCTACGCGTAAGAACCTTTTCAATCCAGGTGCACAAGCTTACAAGTTTGGCAACAGAACTTTTACCACAGCCCTGTTCGCCGATAAACACTGTCACCTTCTTTATGTCTATCCAACCATCATGTCCATACCCATGCGTATTTATTGGGCCGAAGTGAGATATTCTTATTCTGCTCATGAGCGTAGAAGTTTTATAGTGGGCAGCAATCATGCAATATCGTTGACCCACATTGCATCATAGCCAAACCCTTTTGCAAAGATAGTCCTTTTATTCCAGTTACAAAGCATTATTAGTTGGGTTGTTGGGATAAAGAATTAAAAATAACGCGTAGACCGTAATAGAAAACATCTGCTCACGTTCCTCAATTCCCCCACAACCCCATATCACTTAGAAACTTACGCCTGCACCATCCAACGTTATTATAGATTAATTCTATATCGAAATAGAAGGAAATGTTTGGGCATGATATGCAATATGCCTACCTTTGCAAACGAAAGAAATAAGGATTTTCACTCACAATTTAAAATATAGAAAGGAAATTAGAAATGAACACATTGATGTATTTAGGACTAGACGAGAACAAAGTTCAACCTGTTGTTAAAGGATTGGCCCAACTGTTGGCCGACTTCCAAGTGTTTTACACCAACCTGCGCGGCTTGCATTGGAACGTAAAAGGCAACCGTTTCTTTGGTCTGCACGCCAAGTACGAAGAGCTTTACAACGATGCCGCCGAAAAAGTTGACGAGATTGCCGAACGTCTTTTGCAACTGGGCGCAACTCCCGAAAACCGTTTTAGCGAGTATCTTAAAGTGGCTACGATAAAAGAAAGCGGCAACGAACCCGAAGGAAAAGAAGGTGTTGAAACAGTGCTAGACAACCTGGGCAACCTCATCAAGCAAGAACGCGCCATCGCTAAGCTTGCTGCCGATGCCGACGACGATGCAACGGTGGGCTTGATGGATGGTTTCCTCGCTGGTCAAGAAAAGAACGTATGGATGTTTGTGGCTTTCTTAGATAAAAGCTACAAAAAATAAAACGGCTATCTGCAAATAGCCAAGCGCATACGCCGCTGTGTGTTTAGCCACCGTGCGTATTATCAGGTTAAAAACGATTGGCGGCGACTTCGCCATGAGGTCGCCGCCTTTTTACGCCTCACCTCAAGTCACTGCACACAAAGGCAAACGCCAAACAAGATGTAGGATGTAAGATTGTGAGGCTGTGATATGGGGAGTTTCAAGGTAGTGAGTTAGTTAGCTTGTTAGCTGTTTCACTTCCCAACAACGCTTTCACAACCCTCCACGCAGAAACGTTTTGCGCAACCATGTGCGCGATAAAGCTCATTCACTTAGAAACTTAGGCCCGTACAAACTCATTAACTAAAACATTCATCAACTTAAACTTTTAGCATAGCTTTAAGCACAAGCGATTAGCACAACGCATTATAAACCAACTTGCATAGTAGTTTTGCATTTAGCGACAAGATTAAAGAGTCGGCGTGGTGGTGTGATGATACACCGCCACGCTTTTGTTTATGTTGACTACAAACCATTAAATGGGGGTGTTACAGCAAATATTGCATGGGTTTTATAAGTCAGTTTTGTTCCACATGGGCACGTTATTCTGCCAAACCAACATGATGTTGTAAGTTGTTTTGATGTGATGAACCGACACACACTACCAAAGCGACACCTTGCCAATGCCTTTTGCCTCGATGGTTGCAGCCACGCCCATTGCCTTGAAAGCCCTTGAAAGCGTGGCGAAAGTGAGGTTACGGCCACCTTCGATACGCGAAACTTGCGCACGCTTAACACCCATCAGCTCGCCTAATTGTGCTTGCGTAAGGTTGCGTTGCAAGCGAGCCTTCTTTATTGTCTCGCCAATGAGGAAAGCATTGATGTCGGATTCGTATTGTTCGCGAGCCAAATCGCCGGGCTTGCCCAACACTTTGTCGAGCATTTCTTCGTGGGTATATAACTTTTCTTGTTTCATTGCTGTCGTCGTTTATTGAAGTTTTATCAGTTAACAAGTTCACGAGTTAACAAGCTAACAAGTTGTTGGCCAGATGTTTTATCAATTCACAAGCTAACTAAAATCCATTATCCAAATTGGGGCTTTACGCCCATTTCTCGCCATATTACAAAGTTACTAAAACGTTTCCATATATGTAACACTTTCCGTTCATTATTTGTTCCCCCACCCCCTTTATTCCTCATCAGTTACCCTCCACATTCACCATTTCTTCTCCAAATATGGCGTTTTTTCATGTTTTTGACGTAATTTTGCCCTTTCAAACAAACTTACAATGAGCATTACATCCTTAGTGAGCGGAGCTTTCAAAGGCCGACAGGCCGACATCGGAGCGTACGCGCACAATAGCGAAGAGATACAAAGGCGTGTTTTGGGCCACCTTGTGCAGCAAGGACAACGCACGCAATATGGCAATACGTGGGGAATGAACGACATACAAACCTACGAACACTTTGCCAAACAGCTACCCGTAACCACTTACGAAGAGCTGAAAGCGCCTATCGACCGCATGCGCCACGGCGAGGCCGACGTATTGTGGCCTGGCGTGGTGAAGTGGTACGCCAAATCGTCGGGAACCACCAACGACAAAAGCAAATTCATCCCCGTATCTGCCGAAGGTTTGAAGAACATTCATTACAAAGGCGGAAAAGATGCCGTGGCACTTTATCTGCGCAACAACCCCAAAAGTCGGCTATTCGATGGGCGCAGCCTGATATTGGGTGGAAGTCATGCGGCCAACTACAACGTGGCGCATAGTTTAGTGGGCGACCTCAGTGCCATACTCATCGAAAACATCAACCCCTTGGCCAATATCGTACGCGTTCCCAAGAAAAGCATTGCGCTAATGCCCGACTTCGAGGCGAAACGCGAGGCCATTGCCCAACAAACCTTGCACGCCAACGTTACCAACATATCGGGTGTGCCCTCGTGGATGCTCTCTGTGCTGGTGCGCGTGCTCGAACTTTCGGGCAAAGATACGCTCTCCCAGGTGTGGCCCAACCTCGAAGTGTTCTTCCACGGCGGCATTGCTTTCGGCCCTTATCGCGAACAATACCGCAAACTTGTTGGCTCGTCGCAGATGCGATACATGGAAACCTACAACGCCAGCGAAGGCTTTTTCGGTCTACAAGATGCTCCCGACGACGAGGCTATGCTGCTCATGATAGACTATGGCGTGTTCTACGAGTTTATTCCGATGGACGAATTTGGTACAGACAACGCCTCGGTGGTTCCGCTTTGGGGCGTTGAGCCAGGCCGTAACTATGCGATGGTGATTAGCACAACGTGTGGTTTGTGGCGTTATGTTATTGGCGACACGGTTTGTTTCACCTCCACGCAGCCTTATAAGTTTAAGATTACGGGGCGAACAAAATACTTTATCAATGCCTTTGGCGAAGAACTGATTATGGACAACGCCGAACAGGGCTTGGCTTACGCTTGCCAACAAACGGGTGCAGAGGTGTTGGAGTACACGGCCGCGCCTGTATTTATGGATGCCGAGGCCAAATGCAGACACCAATGGCTTGTGGAATTTGCGCACAAGCCTACCTCTCTCGATGCCTTTGCCCAGGCACTCGACCTCCGTCTGCAACAACTTAACAGCGACTACGAGGCGAAACGACATAAGAACATCACGCTGCAACAGCTGGAAGTGGTTGAGGCACGACAAGGCCTGTTTAACGATTGGCTGAAAAGCAAAGGCAAACTGGGCGGACAACATAAGGTGCCGCGACTGGGAAACAGCCGTAAGAATATTGAGGAGCTGTTGAAGATGAATTAAAAGAAGAGCAGGGCCTCACCCCCAGCCCCTCTCCAAGGGGAGAGG
>NZ_KV815118.1:91710-138424 GCF_001814145.1 Prevotella sp. HMSC073D09
TTCTCGCGAAGGTTTGTTTCGATGCAAAAAGGGGTTGCATGTGAATGTCGGCAAAATGAATATTTATTTAAAGCAACCGCCATTTGCACCAGTTTCGGGGCTATTTACTACAAAATGCAGTGCGTTTTGGTGCTAAACACAGTGTATTTTGGTGCTAAATGCAGTGCGTTTTGCCGCTAAATGCAATGCGTTTTGGTGCTAAACGCAGTACGTTTTGCCGCTAAACGCATGGCAAAATGCTACTAAATGCAAGGCAAAAAGCATAAACATCCACCACAATTGTATAAACAAAACCTTTTAGAACCACGAAACACATGGCCAAAAAGGGCAAAATAGGCATTAAAAAGTGGGGTTTTAGGGGAAAAAAGTGGGTAATTGGAGTTGAAAAAATACGAGTTGGCAACCAAACTAGAAAGGTAAAATGGTGCTAAATGCAGGTTATTGGCTTAAAAATAGACAAAGCGCAAGGCGCAAAAGGGTAGAAAAAACGGCTTTTTACCTACTTTTTAACCAATGTTTTCGCTAGAACGGAACGAGAATTAGGTTCTTCCGTTAAATGGATAGATTTGTACAATAATTAACTTTTACGGGTAAACAGATTCGCCACCTAATAAGGCAACAACAGAAAATATAACTAACTAAAAATGAGGATAGTAGAAATGGCGAGAAATGATATTAAAAATTCATCCTTACTAAAAACAAAATTCCTCATCTACGCATTTAACGGAAGAACCGAGAATTAGAGCGACATTGTAAAACAAAAGATAACAATTTAAGTTTTCGAGTTGATGGTCGAACTTGCTAATCACTACCCTTCCCATATGGAAAGGGGCGTGGGGGGTGGGCCGTTTAATTCCTCCTCACGCTCCCAACCAACAAGCCAATTGCACCGCCCAACATCAGTTTTCCCCAAAGGGGTAAGAACTCTTCGTTGCAAAGCAGGCTGAAAACAATGGCAAATATCGTGGTTAGCACTATGGCAAGGACTAGCGAAAGGGGCTTAATGCGCCATTCTAAACGCACAGGACACCTCTTTAACGCCTGTTCCTCGTTGTCACCAACCCTATGCAGCAAACGTTCTTCCACAGGTTTGTTCTCTAATTGCGCAATCAGTTTCAAGGCTTGTTCCATATCCGTTTCGTAAACCGTTATGGCTATTCCTTGCCCTGGTTGTTCTTTGTTGGCGGTGTTGGGCAACACCATGATATGATGTTCGGCAAGCAATTGGCTTGTCGCCCACGCCTCATAAAAATTGTTGCAAAGCTTTATTGTCACTTTTTCTTTCATAGCCGTTCAACTTAAATACAGATGAAACAATACATTGCAAATGTAATAAATTTCGTTTACACCGCAATATCATGGTGTGTTAAATCACCTATAAAGGGGAAAGGGTGAAAAGGTGAAAAGGTGAAAGGGTGAAAAGATGGCTGCGCCCTTTTAAAGGTGAAAAGGGGAAAGGGTGAAAGGGTGAAAAGATGGCTACGCACTTTTAAGGGTGAAAAGGTAAAAAGGTGAAAGGGGGAAAAGGGGGAAAGGTGAAAAGGTGAAAAGATGGCTAACGCCCTTTTAAAGGTGAAAAGGTGAAAGAATGAAAAGATGGTTGCTCCACCTAGGCATTTGGCTTAACTCCATAACTCCACAACTACTTAACTCCTTAAAGCTAACGCCACCTAAGCATTTGGCTTAACTCCATAACTCCTTAAATGTAACGCCACCTAGGCATTTGGCTTAACTACTTAACTCCTTAACTCCATAACTCCTTAAGCCTTGGCTGTGGGGCATAGCCTGTTTAAAATCCAAATATTCCCTAACAACAAAGCCATATTCCATTTTTTATTACTAACTTTGCCAACGGCCCAATTATGCCGTTTACACAAGGAATACAGGCTAAATGCTGGCATAAGCGGCGTTATGGGCAAACGTTACTCGCAACGGTGCAGGCTTGCTTGCACGCTGTGAGACGCATACACCTACGCATAACAGTAACGACAACAATGCACACGTTGCCCGCACGCCTACATACAACCAAGGTTTAGCCCTTGCATGCAACGAGGCAAAGGCCATATATTAAGGAGTGAACACGACAATAAAGAATGTGCAAACAAGCAACAGCAGGTAAAAGGAAAATATGAAGGAACGCAACAATACGGACAAGGCGCACACCACGCAACGCACAAGCAGACTTAATTGGCAACTGTGCCGTTTCGCCCTGTTGCTATTTACACTTGCATTAGTGGCCGCTTGCGCCCGAATGGGCAACCCCGATGGGGGCTGGTACGACGAAACACCGCCGCGTGTGGTGGGTGCATCGCCTGCCGAAAAAGCCACTGGCGTGAAGACAAGAAAGCTACACATACGCTTTAACGAATTTATCAAGATTGAAAACGCAACGGAGAACGTAGTGGTTTCGCCTCCACAGCTTGAATCGCCCGACATTAAGGCCGGTGGAAAAAGCATCGACATCGAACTGAAAGACTCGCTCAAAGCCAACACCACGTACACGGTGGACTTTTCTGACGCCATTACAGACAACAACGAAGGAAACCCATTGGGAAACTATACATACAGTTTCTCTACGGGCGAACATATCGACACGATGGAGGTGAGCGGGTGGGTTCTTGCCGCCGAAAACCTAGAACCGGTGAAAGGCATACTGGTGGGACTGTACGCTAATCTTGCCGATAGCGCGTTTCGTACGCAACCCATGTTGCGCGTGGCCAAGACCGACGGGCGCGGACACTTTGTTATACGCGGCATCGCACCCGGAAAGTATCGCGTATATGCGCTGCAAGATGTAGACGGCGACTACCACCTCACGCAGAAAGGCGAACAAATGGCCTTTAACCGCGAGGTTATCGTACCTTCGTCGAAACCCGATGTGCGGCAAGACACGCTTTGGCGCGATTCGTTGCGCATCGATTCCATCTCGCGCGTCAGCTATACGCACTTCTTACCCGACAATATCACGCTGCGCGCGTTTACACATGTACAAACCGATCGCTTTTTTACTAAGGCCGAACGAACGCTGCCCGAATGTTTCTCGCTGGTGTTTACGGCTGGCAGCAACGAACTTCCACAGCTGCGCGGACTGAACTTCAACAACGCCGAGCGCGCGTTCATCGTAATGCCCACGGCTAAAAAGGACACCATAACCTATTGGATTAAAGACTCCGCGCTGATTAATCAAGACACGCTGCGCATGCAGATGCAATATTGGAGTACAGACACCACGGGGCAGCTGCGCATGAAACAAGATACGATTGAAATTCTTTCGAAAACGCCTTACGCCAAAAGGCTGAAAGAAAAGCAAAAGAAAGCGGAAGAATGGAAGAAGGCACAAGACAAGGCGCAAAAGAAAGGAGAACCGTTTGAAACGATAATGCGCCCCGAGGCGTTGAAGGTGGAGGTGAAGGTGAACAACAGTATCGCTCCCGACGAGAACGTGCGGATAGACTTGCCAACGCCTTTGCAAAGTCTCGATTCGACAAAAGTACACCTTTACAGCAAGCGCGACACGCTGTGGTATGAGGCGCGTTACAGGCTCAGGGTGCGCGAGGGGGCCGACAGTTTGGCTCCCGTAGGAACCAATCTCTTGCACAAACGATGGTTGGAGCTGCAAGCCGAGTGGAAACCGGGCGTGGAATACAGCTTTGAACTCGACTCTTTGGCGCTCACCGACATCTACGGAACCACGTCGGGCAAGATAAAGCAAGGCTTTAAGGTAAGAGAAGACAAGGAGTTTGCCACGCTCGCCGTTTCGCTTACTGCGCTTACCGACTCTAATGTGGTGGTTCAGTTGCTCAACGGACAAGATGCTGTGGTGAAACAAACACGCGCCTTGGCTGGTACGGCCAACTTCTACTACCTGCAACCCGCAACGTATTACCTGCGTTTGTTCGTAGACCGAAACGGAAACGGTCGCTGGGACACGGGCGATTTCTATCGCGGAGAAGAACCCGAAACGGTGTATTACTTCCCCGAAGAAATAGAATGCAAGGCCAATTGGGATGCCACACGCACCTGGAACCCCACAGCCAAACCGCTGAACGAGCAAAAGCCCGGCAAGATTACCAAGCAAAAGCCCGATAAAGGCAAGAGCATAAAACGCCGAAATAGGGAACGTGCACGTGAATTGGGCATACCCTTACCGCCCGAATTAAAGTAAATGCCTTTGCCCGAAGGTCAAGGACTGAACGCCCCGAACTGCAAATTGCCACACGGCACATGCAGGAAACGGGGCGCAAACACATCATGAAACGTGAAAGCGGGGGAAGGATTAAGAGGCCTTTCACCATATAAATAACCCGCGATGCAAAGCCCAACGGCTGCGCACCGCACATTAAACACCTAACGAGATGAAGAAGATAAAGTTGGCACTGGTGCTGGTTGCGCTGCTGATGGCGGCACACATGCAGGCACAATGCACGTTTCGGAACACCGCTTTTAAGTCGGGCGAATTTCTCACTTACAACCTTTACTACAACTGGAAGTTTATTTGGGTGAAGGCCGGCACGGCATCCATGTCGGTAGTGCAAAGCGTTTACGGCGGCAAGCCCGCCTATCGGGGCAGCCTCATCACGCGTGGAAACAGCAAAGTGGACAATTTTTTCGTACTTCGCGATACGCTCATGTGCTATTCGTCGCTCGATATGGCACCGCTTTACTACCGAAAAGGCGCGCGCGAAGGCAGCAGATACACGGTAGACGAGGTGTTTTACAGCTATCCCGACGGCAGCAAGTGCCACGTTAAACAGCACTGCCAAACCCACGATGGAAACCATCTGTGGGACAATCGCACGCTAGACGAATGCGTGTTCGACATGATGAACATCTTTCTGAGGGCGCGTTCGTTCAACCCCGAAGGCTGGAAAAGTGGCAACGAAATACCTTTTACCGTGGCCGAAGGCGATGGTTTCATCCCTGCCACGCTTAAATATAACGGCAAAACGGTGGTTAAGGCAGACAATGGCGTGAAGTATCGCTGCCTGGATTTGTCCTACATCGAGCGCAAACCCAACAAAAAGCCCAAGGAAATTGCCCGTTTCTTCGTTACCGACGACAGCAACCACGTTCCTGTTCGCATAGACATGAACCTTAAATTCGGCAGTGCCAAGGCCTTTGTAGTGGGCATGAAAGGGCTGCGAAGTGCAGTGTCTTCGACCGAAAAATAAAGAATGCCGGGCTAGGAACAGGGAACAACTAGGCCACAAGAAAACCTAGAAACACGAGGGCAACAAGGCCTTAACCGAACAGCCTGCCTCGCCCCCAAATACGATACAACAAATAAAACCACCCATACAATGGCGCAAAACGATCAGGGGTTAACCCCCATGATGAAGCAATTTTACTCTTTCAAGGCCAAACATCCCGATGCCTTGTTGCTTTTCCGTTGCGGCGACTTCTACGAAACATACAGCGAAGATGCCGTAGAGGCATCGCGCGTGCTGGGAATAACCCTCACCAAACGCAACAACAAAGGCAATAGCGATGCCACAGAGATGGCTGGTTTTCCCCATCATGCGCTCGACACCTATCTGCCTAAGCTTATCAGGGCGGGCAAACGCGTGGCTATATGCGACCAACTGGAAGACCCCAAACTAACGAAAACGCTCGTGAAACGCGGCATAACCGAACTGGTTACGCCAGGAGTGGCAATGGGCGACAACGTACTTAACTATAAGGAAAACAACTTCTTGGCCGCCGTTCACTTTGGAAAAACAGCTTGCGGCGTGGCTTTTCTCGACATTTCTACGGGCGAATTCATCACCGGACAAGGCTCGTTCGACTATGTGGAGAAACTTCTGGGCAGCTTTGCACCCAAGGAAGTGCTGTACGAACGCAACCACAAGAAGGACTTTGAACGCTATTTTGGCAACAAACACATTGTGTTCGAACTGGATGATTGGGTGTTTACCGAACAAACGGCGCGCCAAAAGCTGCTTAAACACTTTGGAACGAAAAACCTAAAAGGCTTTGGAGTTGAGCATGTTCAAAGCGGAGTGGTGGCCGCCGGCGCCATCATGCAGTACTTGGAGATTACGCAACACACCAATATCGGGCACGTAACCTCGCTGGCACTCATAGAAGAAGACCGCTATGTACGACTGGATAAGTTCACCATTCGGTCGCTCGAACTCATACAACCCATGCAAGAAGACGGCGCATCGCTGCTGAATGTGGTGGACCGAACCGTAACGGCTATGGGTGGGCGCTTGCTAAGACGATGGTTGGTGTTTCCACTTAAAGAGGTAAAGCCCATCGAGCAACGCCTCGATGTGGTGGATTACATCTTCCGTTATCCCGAATTTCGCGCCCTACTCGACGAACAACTGCACCGCATTGGCGACCTAGAACGCATCATTTCGAAGGTTGCCGTTGGCCGTGTGTCGCCCCGCGAGATGGTTCAGCTTAAGAATGCGCTGCTAGCCATACAGCCATTGAAGATTGCTTGCTTGGAGGCCGACAATGAAACGATACGCAGGATAGGCGAACAAATGAACCTTTGCGAAAGTTTGCGCGACAGAATTGAAAACGAAATACAACCCGACCCGCCACTGGTTGTGAATCGCGGCAACGTTATTGCCGAGGGGTTTAGTCCTGAACTGGACGAACTGCGCAACATATCGCGTGGCGGACGCGATTTCCTCATCGACATTCAGCAACGCGAAGCCGAGGCAACAGGCATCAGTAGCCTTAAAATTGGCTACAACAACGTGTTTGGTTACTACCTCGAAGTGCGCAACACCTATAAAGATAAGGTACCGGAAGAGTGGGTTAGAAAACAAACTTTGGCCCAAGCCGAACGCTATATCACGCAAGAATTAAAGGAATATGAGGAGCGAATATTGGGTGCCGACGAGAAAATTCAGTCGCTAGAAGAACGTCTTTTCAACGAATTGGTTACGGCTACGCAAGAGTTTATCCCCCAAATACAAATCAATGCCAACGTTGTGGCGCGGCTCGACTGTCTGCTTAGTTTCGCCAAGACCGCCGAAGAGAACCGCTATGTGCGCCCCGTGATTGAAGATAGCGACGTGTTGGATATACGCCAAGGCCGACATCCCGTTATCGAAACGCAGCTACCACTAGGCGAACACTACGTGCCCAACGACATTCAGCTCGACACCGAACGACAACAGATAATCATTATCACCGGTCCGAACATGGCCGGTAAGTCGGCTTTGCTCAGACAAACGGCTCTTATCGTGCTCCTTGCGCAGGTAGGCAGCTTTGTTCCTGCCGAAAGTGCGCGCGTTGGACTGGTAGATAAAATCTTTACGCGCGTGGGGGCGAGCGACAATATTGCGCAAGGCGAGTCTACTTTCATGGTAGAAATGACCGAAGCATCGAACATTCTCAACAATGTTTCGCCCCGTTCGCTGGTTCTTTTCGACGAATTAGGGCGCGGAACATCCACCTACGACGGCATTAGCATTGCTTGGGCCATCGTGGAATACCTGCACGAGCAACCCAAAGCGCGCGCCCGAACGCTCTTTGCCACCCATTATCACGAACTAAATGAAATGGAAAAGAACTTTAAGCGCATTAAGAATTTCAACGTCAGCGTGAAAGAGCTTAACGGAAAGGTTATCTTTATGCGCCGATTAGAACGCGGAGGCAGCGAACATTCGTTTGGTATACACGTGGCCGACATCGCTGGAATGCCCAAAAGCATTGTGAAAAGGGCCAACACCGTGCTTAAACAGCTTGAAAACGACAACGCACAGGTGGGCGGAACCGTGAGTAAGCCCAGTGTTAAGCACTTAGACGAAAGTCGCGAGGGCATGCAACTAAGCTTTTTCCAACTAGACGACCCCGTACTTTCTCAAATTCGCGACGAGATTCTAGGTCTCGACATCAACAACCTCACGCCTATGGAGGCCCTTAATAAGCTGAACGACATAAAGAAGATTGTGGGCGGATAGGGAAAGGTGAAAGGGTGAAAAGGTGAAAAGATTGGGAAAGGTGAAAAGGTGAAAAGGTGAAAAGATGGGGAAAGGTGAAAAAGGTGAAAGGGTGAAAGGGTGAAAAGATGTCAGTATCAGCTGATGAAAAAGCATGTTTAGTTTGGGCTAGAAAAACTAGAATAACTAGAATAACTAGGAATACTAGAACAGCTAGGAATACTAGAATAACTAGAAATGCTAGATAGACTAGCCCACTAGCTTACTAAACCTAATACACGTAACTCCATTAACTCGTTAACATGTAAACTTGTCAACTCGTCAACTTGTAAACCTGCCAACCAACAAAGGCAAAAAGCCAGCCCTTTACATCTTACATAGGGCACAACTAAACAAGAAATCAACATGGATAAAGCAACATTAGTTATCGTCATGGCATCCCTTTTCGTACAGAGCGGGATGGCTCAAGAACGCGAAGAACCCATTCTATACGGCAATATGGACCATTGGGTTACACGTCGCATCACTGAAAGTACCATCATTGGCGGCAACGAAAAAACCCTTTACGAGATTGGACCCGACCGCACACTAACAGGAAACACACCTTATATTAACCTTGGACACTCGCCTTGGGCCACATCTAACGTCATGGCTAAGGTGATGGGCATAACAAAGACAAACCAATCGGTATATCGCGACGCACATGGAAAAGGCTATTGCGCCAAACTAACAACACATATCGAACACGTAAAAGTGCTGGGAATGATTAACATCAGCGTACTTGCAGCAGGGTCGGTGTTTTTAGGCGACGTGCGCGAACCTATTGGCGGAACTAAGGATGGCGAGAAAGCACTAAACTGGGGCATTCCTTACACGCAACGTCCCAAAGCCATACGGTTTGACTATCGAACCGCCCTATCTGCCGAAACCAACCGCATTAAACAAACTGGATTTAGTAAAGCCCAAACCATTGCCGGCCGCGACTGCGCCACGGCTTTGCTTATATTACAGAAAAGAACAGAAGATGCTAATGGTAATGTATCGGCCTTGCGCGTGGGAACAATGGCGGTGGAGTACAACAAAAGTACCAACGGATGGGTGAACAACGCCACTTATCCCGTACATTATGGCGACATACGCAACACATCTGGGTACAACGCCCGACTGATGGGACTTAGAGCCACCGATTATGTGCGCAACAGCAAAGGCAAAAGCGTACCGTTGAAAGAAACGGGATGGGCCGCAGCCAACGAAACGCCAACCCATCTTATCGTCCAATTCTCATCTAGCAACGGCGGAGCATTCATCGGTTCGCCCGGCAACACAATCTGGATAGACAATGTTCGGTTGGTTTTCTGATGTTCGTAAAGGAAGAACACTCGCACGCTCAGTGTCTTTCTCTACAACCAATACACTGACAATCAGCAAGACAATGCCCCACAACTGCTTACAGCGAACACGTCTAAAATGAGTCAAGGGCGGTGTACAAAGCCAGAAACCGACGTTCATGGAAGGCCTCTACAAGAAAATTGTGGCCTGTTTGAACCAAACAAATAAGGAGAAAAGTTGCTGTCGGGGGTGCTGTCGCTACATAAATAAGCTGGAAACACAAGGCTGTAAACTCGATTACCTCATACTCAATGGGTGCTGTCGCTACACAAATAAGCTGGAAATGCAAGTAGCAACCGTACCACCTCAAATGGTATAGCCACGTGGTTAGCCCATGTCTCGGTGTTACTTCGTTTCTCGGTCACGCACCTTTCGCACGTGCTGCACAACTGGGGCACTGGTTATCGACGGACATTTAAGAACAACAGCAACCCCACAACAAAACTACGACATGGGCAACCGTGGGCAGTGGGGCTTTATATTCAACACCAATGAAACCTTTTAAACAAATATGTAGCGGTGCACTTACACCGCAAACCGCGTTTTGGTTGGGCCTCTCCGTATTGGCCTTACCCAATGTTTGCTTGGCTTACACCGAGCCCTTGCCCTTGGTTTCGCGCCTTGTAGGCATAACATTGCCGCTCTCCGTCTACGCCGCCTTACTCACATTGTGGTGCAAACCGGGCCGAACACTGTGGTGGCTCTTTCCCCTGGTGTTCCTTTCTGCCTTCCAAATGGTGCTGCTTTATCTCTACGGCCATTCGGTTATCGCCGTAGACATGTTCCTAAACCTCGTTACCACTAACCCCAACGAGGCCGGCGAACTGCTCAACAACTTGCTGCCAGGAATGGTTTTCGTCATCGTTCTCTATGTGCCAACATTGCTCTTGACGGCCATATCGGGCTTTCGCGGTGGGTGTCTGTCGGCAAATTTCACCCACAAAGTACGCCGTTCGGCAGGCATTTTGGGCATTGTAGGCTTATGCTTAGCAGGCTTTGCGCTTGCCAACGGCTTTCGTCCTTCACTGCATCTCTATCCGCTTAACGTGTTCGAGAACATCCGTTTGGCCATAGTTCGCACTCAAAGGACGGCACACTACCAGCAAACCGCAGCCCAATTTAAGTTCCATGCCACACCCACACACCCCAATTCGGAGCGCGAGATATATGTACTTGTGATTGGCGAAACGGCTCGTGCACCTCAATTTAGGCTCTACGGCTATCCGCGCAATACCACTCCACTGCTCTCTGCCCTACCTTCTCTCTACGCGTTCGACCACGCTTTGAGCCAATCAAACACCACGCACAAGAGCGTTCCCATGCTGCTCTCGCCCGTATCGGCCATCAATTACGACAGCATTTACACGCGCAAAAGCCTCCTGACTGCCTTTCGCGAGGCTGGTTTCCACACCGTGTACCTCTCCAACCAACTGCCCAACCACTCGTTTATCGACTTCTTTGGGCAACAAGCCAACCAATGGCGGTTCATAAAAGAAGGCAAACCCGACACCTACGACGGCTACGACCAACGCCTTCTGCCATTGGTAGACAGTGTGCTGGCCTGCAAACGACAGAAACAACTCATCGTTTTGCACACATACGGGTCGCATTTCGAATACCGCAAGCGTTATCCGCACAACGAAGGTGCATTCTTTCCCGACGAAAACAGCGACGCCAAACCCCAAAATCGCGTTGAGTTGATAAACGCCTACGACAACACCATCTTGCAAACCGACCGCCTTTTGGCTGCGCTTATTAGCCGCATCAGTAGCACAGGCGCATCAGCAGCCCTGTTATATGCATCCGATCATGGCGAAAACATCTTCGACGACGCTCGTCGTTTGTTTCTCCACGCCTCGCCCGTGCCTAGCTATTACGAGTTGCACGTGCCGTTATTGGTGTGGCTTTCGCCGCGTTACGCCCAGTTGCAACCTGCTGTTGTTACAGCCTTACGTACCAATCTGCACCAACCCGTGTCCACTAGCGTAAGCGTTTTCCACACCTTTGCCCACCTTGCAGGCCTGCGTTCGTCCTGGGTCAATGTTCAAAGTTCGGTGGCATCGCCCACCTATCAACCCCAACCTTGGCTCTATCTCGACGACCACAACCGTGCCGTACCGCTCTTACAGATGCTGCGCTCGCCCTTAGACACCAACATTTTGCGGCAGAAAGGCTTTCTTAACAACAAACACTAAGCCTTAATCACAATGTCTTTCGCCAACTACCGCGTAGCGGTTCACCTGCTGAAATAACTATTAGAGCAACGTTAACCCATACGGCTAGCAAGAAAGATGTTGTTTGCTTGCCACAAACGCACGGCACTAACATACGTTATACATGGTTGCTAAGCACAGAATACAGGGCCTAGACACACAAAGCCCCTCTCCAAGGCGAGCGGGAGCAAACATGCCATGCGTAAACAAGGCATGCCACTCCCTTCTCTCCGTGGAGAGGGGGACGGGGGGTGAAACTTCTATTCTGAGGCAGTAGGCTGTTACTTCACCTCCCAAATATCGTTCGTTTCAAGCAGTTCCGTGAAGTTATGATAGGCGGCTTTGGCCTTCACATCCTCAATTTGCTGTTCAACGCAGGCCTCGTAAGTAGGCGATTCAACGTCGCGGATGATGCCTAACGCCACAGGGAACCCCTGTTCGTTGTTCATTAGCGCCAGTTTCATTTGCAGCGTGTGGTCTTCGGCATGTGCATCGTGCACAAGCACATCGTCTAATGTTGCGCCGTTTTCGCCCACTTTCACCACTTTCAGCCCAAACCCTTCTTGTGCCAAGCCATATTCGTTGTTCTCTCCGAAGAGCATTTTCTCGCCATGTTTTAGGTAAATGGCGTTGCTTTTGCGGCCAGGCGACGAGTAAACGGGGTCGTAAATGCCGTCGTTGAAGATAACGCAATGCTGCAAAATCTCGCAAACAGAAGTACCCTTGTGGCGTTGTCCGGCCTTCATCAGCTCCATAACGCCTTGGTTATCGGTAGCCACGGCACGCCCAAAGAAGTTGCCGCGTGCGCCAAATGCCAGTTCGGCAGGGCGGAATGGGTCTTCAACCGTTCCGTAAGGCGACGACTTCGACACAAATCCGCGTGGCGAAGTAGGCGAGTATTGGCCCTTAGTTAGTCCGTAGATGCGGTTATTCAGTAAGATAATGTTAATGTCTACGTTTCTGCGCAGACAGTGAATAAAGTGGTTTCCGCCGATGGCCAGACCGTCGCCGTCGCCGCTTACCTGCCAAATGGTGAGGTATGGGTTAGCAACCTTTGCGCCGGTGGCAATTGCAGCCGCACGTCCGTGTATGGTCTGCATGGCATAAGTCTTCATATAATAAGGCAAACGGCTCGAACAACCGATGCCGGAAATCACTGCTGTTTCGTATGGAGCGATGCCTAAGTCGGCCATCGCCTTCTGCAACGATGCTAAAAAGAAATGATCGCCGCAACCAGGACACCATCTCGGGGTGCCTTGTTTATAATCTTGTGCTGTATAAGTCATAACAGTTGTTTTGTTAGTTGACGAGTTAAAGCCTCACCCCCAACCCCTCTCCAAGGGGAGAGGGGATGGTATGCTTTGTTATTAGGTGGCTAAGATGAAAGAGAAAGTTGGTGGGTTTTGTGGGCTTTGTGGGTTTTTATTCAGTCTTGTTAGACTTGCCCCAGCTATCAGCTTGCTTATAAACCGACAGCCATTAGCAACACAACATACGGCTTAACTCCTTAACTTCTTAACTCCTCGTCGCCATTTTATTCCTCTATAATCTTCTTGAACGCCTCAACCAATTCGGTTACAACAAGCGGTTGTCCCTTCACCTCATTATACTGGTAAGGCACAAATCCGTCTATCTTTCCGCGCAGGTACATGGCAAACTGACCCATGTTTTGTTCGGCCACAACCACCTTTTTGTATTTACGCAGCACCTCTTCGGTGTTGGCGGGCAAGGGATTGATGTATCTGAACTGCGCCAAAGCCACCTTTTTGCCCTGCTTGCGCAAAGCTTTCATCGCCGAGAAAAGGTGTCCGTAGGTGCTACCGAAACCAACGATAAGCAAGTCGGCATCCTCATCGCCCTGCACTTGCACATCGGGCACCTTAATGCCAGCCACCTTTTGTGCGCGCAAATGCACCATGAGGTTGTGGTTTTCGGGCTCGGTAGAGATGCTACCTGTCTTTCCGTCCTTCTCCAATCCGCCTAAAATATGTTCGTAACCAGGCGTTCCGGGGATGGCCCAATAGCGTGCTAGCGTTGCCTCATCGCGGCGATAAGGGGTGTAGTTGCCGCGCATTTCTTCGGTTGCGAAGTGCGGATGGATGTCGGGTAGCTTGTTTATGTCGGGCAATTGCCATGCAGCCGACCCGTTTCCGAGAAATCCGTCGGTGAGAAGTATCACGGGTGTAAGGTATTCCAAAGCTATTTTGGCGGCCACGTAAGCCGAATCGAAACAGTCGGTAGGGCTTGTTGCGGCGATAACTGGCATGGGCGACTCGCCGTTTCTGCCGTACAAAGCCTGCAAAAGGTCGGTTTGTTCGCTCTTCGTTGGCAGTCCAGTAGATGGTCCGCCGCGCTGTACGTCTATTACTACAAGTGGAATTTCGTCGATAACAGCCAAGTTGATGGCCTCGCTTTTCAGGCAGATGCCAGGACCTGAGGTTGATGTGGCGGCCAGCGCACCAGCAAACGACGCGCCGATGGCGCTTGCACAGCCTGCTATTTCGTCTTCGCATTGCACCGTTTTCACGCCCAAGCTCTTGTGTTTGGCTAGTTCGTGCAGGATGTCTGTTGCGGGTGTGATGGGATAAGAGCCTAAGAACAGTTGCAAACCAGCCTTTTCTGCCGCGGCGATAAGTCCGTAAGCCGTGGCCTTATTGCCTGTTATGTCCATGTAACGTCCCTTCGTTTTCACCTTCGACTCGATGCGATAGGTAGCCGGAACCGATGCGTGCGTGTTGTGTCCGTAGTCGTATCCGGCCATCACCACCTTGATATTGCTTTCGGCCACATGCGGTTTCTTGTGGAATTTCTTACGCAAGAAGTCGAAGGCCAGCTCCATATCGCGGTTGAAAAGCCAGCATACGATGCCCAATGCAAACATGTTTCGGCACTTCAACATCGACTTATTGTCCATACCCGTGTCTTTAAGGCACTCTTTCACCATCGTGGTGATGGGGCAAGCCACCACGCAATCGGCATCTATGCCTAGTTCGGTGAGGTAGTCGTCGGTTTTAAACTCAGCTTTTTTAAGGTCTTTCGGGCCAAAGCTATCGGTATCGATGATGATTGTAGCCTGCGGACGGGCGTACTTGTACTGCGTTTTCAGGGCGGCGGCGTTCATCGCAACAAGCACATCGCAGAAGTCGCCGGGCGTAAGCACCTTGTCTTCTCCGATGTGTACCTGATAACCCGACACGCCGTTAAGCGAGCCTTGCGGTGCACGAATGTCTGCCGGGTAATCCGGAAAGGTTGAGATGTCATTACCAACGGTTGCAGAGATGGTCGAGAAGATGTTCCCCGCCAATTGCATTCCGTCACCCGAGTCCCCTGAGAAACGAACCACAACTTGGTCCAATTCTTTCACTTCCAATTCTTCGGACATAATATTAGCACTTATAGATTGTTTATAATTAGAATTGTGGCAAAAGTAAAACAAATAAAAGATAGTTACAAATTTTTGAGCATGAATTTTATTAAATCATTTTGTCGTCAGCGTGTTTTGCAGTGTTAGAAAGTAAGCTATGCCTTTCATTGCGTTGCAGAGATTAAGCAATGAACCGCAATTTATTGCAGATAGTAAGCGGCTTGTTGCCTATCATCCCTTTATGATATTATTTTAATGCCTATATATAAGGCGTCGGGCATTGCATAATTGTGGAATATATATGGGAAAAGATTGACAAGTAAAAGCGGCAACGGATGAACTGGTCACAGAGATTGAACTTGATTTGTCGGTGCTGATTAATCAAATTACCCGACCGAACCAGCCAAATCGTTCAAATGGATTAATCAAATTACCCAACAGAATTGTCCAAATCGCCCAGATTGACTAATCAAATTTCCCAACCGATTTTGCCAAATCGCCCGACAAACCAGTTCGATAAGCTGGTTATCAAACATTTCCAACAAGCCAGAATGGCTTATTCTTCTGCACACAACATAAAGACATCGCCACATCATCAGCGGTTGGGAGAGTGAGTATAAGAACGATATGCAATCATCATAACACCCTTGGAGTGGCCATACAACACAAGTATTGTATCGGTAGATACATGATATACAATCATTACCACACCCTTGGAGTGGCAATACCTGTGGGTGATACACCCCCTCCCAGCCGCAGATTATGTGGCGATGTCTATAAAATACGATGAGGTTATACGATTATACCAGACCCCATTGAGGCCCTATTTGCCGGCGTAACCCTCGTTTTGCGGACGCAATTGCGGGTTGCGTTGCATCTCGTTAAGCGATAGCGGCCACAGCAAATCTGACGATTTAATCACCGCACCCGAACCATTTGTGGCTCCAACGAGGTCCACATAGGTTACCTTTCCTAGCTCGGTGGCCGACACATCTGGGAATTTCTTCGTGCGCAAACAATCATCCCATATTTTATATTCCAATGGGAACTCGCGCAAACGCTCCGTCCAACAAGCCTCAATAAATGCTTCTTTCGACAAAGCCGACAGTTCTGTGGTGAGTTCTGCCTGCGTCTTACCCAGTGCCCTAGCCTGAACCATCGCCAAATATCCAGCAGCCTCAGCTGTAACAGCCCCGCCGCTCTGCACCAAACTCTCGGCTGCATCGAGCAGCGTTTCGGCATAACGGTAGATGTTCCAGTCCTTCGTGCCGCGCCCTGTTTTAAGAACAGCCTCCTCATCAAAGTAATACCAGCACCCACGCGCATCTGCACTGGGCGCAGTCCATACCGAATCGTTGTTCGGGTTCTTATACGTTGTGGCGAAAAACTGCTGTTCTTGTCCGCGCAAGTCGTCTGCCGTGTAGATGTTCAGATAGCGAGCGTTGGGCCCATACACGCGTTCAAAGATGTTATAACTCTTAAATACATTTATAGCCGACGAAGAAAAGGCGTAGGTTGGTCGCCAACTGGTGGTCGATATGTCAGCATCGTACTCCACGGCGTAAAGCACTTCGGGCAGGTCGTCTATGGTTCTCAGCTTGTTATAGGCGCTTTTCAGGGCCTTATCTTCATTTTCTGTGAGCGAGTATTTACCCGAACTGATAATCTGTTTGGCCGTTTCGCTTGCCTGTTGATACTTACCTTGCTGCATATACACCGCCGTAAGTGCCTGCAAAGCCACGTATTTGCTTATGCGATGCCCATTATTCTGCCATGTTTGGTCGGGAAGTGCGGCCACGGCTTCCGTCAAATCCTGTTCGATAAGCGTGTAGATGTCGGCCACAGGCGTGCGTGGCTTTTCCAAATCGGTAACGTTCTCAGAGGGTTGAGTGGGCATTGGCACGTCTCCGAACCACTTTACCAGCATGAAATAGTTGAAGGCGCGGAAGAATTTAGCCTCGCCCAACAACACTTTTCGTGCCTCATCGCTCATAGGTACTTCGGGCATGGCCTTCAAAGCAACGTTAGCAACGTTGATGGCTCCATAGCAACTACCCCAAATACCATCCACAAAACCCGATACATTGTTGGTTTGTTCCTGCCTCGTAAGCGTTCTTGCATACGCACAAACGCGCTCTTGACCTTCGTACGAGTTGCTAAAATAGCCCGTAAGCATACCAGGAATGGTCATGGCCGAACCGAAATAAGCGCTAGCGACCGACGAATGGGCAGTTACTGCCCCCCTACGATATAGTCCATTGATGTTAGAACGAATTTGAGCTTCGGTCTTATTGAAGTCGCGCGAGCTAAGGAGCGACTTGGGTCTTTCCTCCAAGAAGTCGTTACACGAAGCCAATGCCAAGCATGCGCAGGCTGCAAAAATCATTATTTTGTTCATTTCGTGTCTGTTGTTTAGGTTCATTTAAAACGTTACATTAACACCCAGAGTGAATACTCTTGAACGGGGAAGAGAGAAGAAAGCCATGTTTTGACCGAACTTGCTGCCCTGCGACGTCATTTCGGGGTCGTAACCCTTGAAGTCTTTTGAGCAAAGTAAGAAGAGGTTATTGCCACTTAGGTACAGGCGCAGTGCGTTAAGCCCCAACGCTTTCAACGTGGCGGGCGTAAAGGTATAACCCAGTTGCACCATGTTGCAGCGCAGATAAGAGCCGTCTACCACCCAACTGGAATCCACAGTCGTGTCTTGTCCTGCATGACTTTGCGAGTCGTATGGGCTATTGGTCAAGTAAAGCATCTGCTGCATGGTACGTGGATTGGTGCCATTGTAAGCATCATAGAGAATGCTTTTCAGTCCGTTGGTTATTCCAAAGCGGTCGTACACCGAGTGATAGAATTGTTGCATGGTCTGAACGCCCGTAACAAATTGCATTTCAACCGTCAAATCCCAGTTTTTATAGTTAAGGGTGTTGGTCCAGCTACCCGTCCAATCGGGTATTCCCTTACCCAAAATAGACTTTTTTTCTTCGCGTTTGGCTCTACCAACCATCTTTTTTGTGCATCGTCCTGCCGCTTTATCTTCTTCCGTCCACACGCCCAGTCGCTTGTATCCGTAAAAGCTACCCATGCTTTCGCCCACACGTAAGATACCTTCGGGGCCGCCAACCCATTCCAATATTTCGATGTCTTCGTTGTTCTTGCCCAGTTTCAGTATCTTATTCTTGTTGTAATTCAAGTTCAAAATGGAGGTCCAGGTAAAGTCTTTCGTGCGCACGGGATAGGCTGTGAGCATAAAGTCGATACCCGAATTCTTCACTTCGCCGATGTTCTTATATACACTTCCAAAGCCGCTAGAATGCGGAATGGGCGTATCGAGCAACAAGTCGGTGGTGTGCTTGTAATAATAGGAGAAGTCTAGGTTAACGGCATTGTTGAACAATCCGAGGTCGAAACCCACGTCAAATTGTGCCGTTTTTTCCCATTTCAGGTCGGGATTGGCCAACGAACTGATGTAAGCTGCGCCGGCCCGCTTGCCATCGAGCAGCACCGTTCCCGAACCAACGCGGGCCAACGAACGATAAGTTGCGATTTCCGAGTTGCCCGTTAGTCCGTAACTGGTGTGCAGCTTGAGGTTGCTCAGCCACGGATTGCCTTTCAGCCAGCTTTCTTCCGACACAATCCAAGCCAAACCGGCCGAGGGGAAGAAGGCGTACTTATTGTTCTTTCCAAACTTGGAAGAACCGTCGGAGCGTGCAGTAAACGTAGCCGAATAGCGGTCGTTGTAGGTGTAGGCCAAGCGTAAGAAGTACGAATTCATCTTCCACTCGTCGTAGTTAGAGCCTGGCGGGCGCGGATTTTTGCCCGTTCCCATGTTCAAGTCTTCAAACAAGTCGCTCTCAAAGCTTTGTGCCTCCGAGTAGTTGTATCTCGAAGCATACGCTTGCCACGACATACCCAGCATGGCATTCACGCGATGTAAGCCTTTAAGCGTGCGGTTATAGGTAAGGTATGTTTCTTCTTGCCAATACAAGTTGTTGTGTCGGCCGTTGGTTGCCACACCCTGTTCGGTTTGCGAAATGTTGTTCAATTCGCGCGATGCGTATCTCCTTCCTTCCTCTGCGTGCCAGTCGATACCCAGCTGCGTTTTCAAATCAAGCCCTGGCAGAATGTGGAACGTAAATGCAGCGTTACCAAACACCTGCGTGTTATAATACAGGCGTTTCTGCATGTCAAGTATCATTACAGGGTTCGACATGCCTTCAAAACCAAACTTACCCACCATCTCAGAGGGCGAATTAGAGGTGGTATAGCTGCCATCGGGTGTCCTTACAGGCAGCCACGGCAGCATCTCAATCATTGTTCGGCGTGCCTCTTGTCCGCCTCCGCCCTCGTCGGTATGCCTGTCCCACGTGTGGTTCACCATCAAATTAATGCCCGTGGTCAGCCATTTGGTGGGATTGGCATCGTAAGCCAACTTACCGCTTATACGCTTTGTCCACGTATTCTTCATTATTCCTTGGTAGTCGCTGTAATTCAGGAAAGCACCCATCGACGAGGTTTTCGTTCCTTGCTGAATGTTCAGCTGGTGGTTATGCCCAATGGCCGTGCGTGTAGCCTCCTTTTGCCAGTCGGTATCGTATAGCGGATTGCCGTTGGCATCAAAGTATCTGCGGTCGCTAAACCAGTAAGGACGTTCCAATTTCCAGCTGGTTCCTTGGTATTTGTTTTCGTTTTCAAGTCCTTTCATAAAGGCATCGCACCATTCGCGGGCGTTCATCACCTCCATCTTTCGTGCCATGTGGCGTATGCTCACCGAGCCCTGGTAGCTCATTCGGGTGCCTTCCGTGCCCGAAAGTCCGCGTTTGGTTGTTACCATGATAACGCCATTGGCACCGCGAGCGCCATAGATAGCCGTTGCCGAAGCATCTTTCAGCACCTCAATGCTCTCAATGTCGTTGGGGTTCATCATGGCAAAGTCGTTCATCACCACCCCGTCTACCACGTAAAGCGGGTCGGTAGAGGCGTTGATGGTGGCCATACCGCGAATGATAACGCGCGGCGAAGTGGTTCCCTGCTCCGAATTAGAGAAGATGTTAACGCCCGACACCTTACCGCGAAGGTTATCCAGCGCGCCAAAGCTTTGCGCCTTTATCATGTCTGCGCCCTTGGCCACGGCGATAGAGCCCGTAACGTCGCTCTTACGCATCGTGCCATAGCCCACAACAACAATCTCGTCGAGCATGGCTTTGTTCTCTCCCAGGGTCACCAACACATTGTTGTTGTTGCCCACGGTGAGCGTTTGCGTATCGAAACCGATGTACGACACTTGCAACTTGTCGCCTGGTTTGGCATCTACCGAGCATCGGCCGTTAACATCAGTTGCTGCCCCGGCCTTAGTAGACATTACCACAACGCTAGCCCCCACAACGGGTTCGTTGTTTTGGTCTACAACCGTTACCAACACCGTGCCTGCTCTTTGCCCAGCCTGCGATGCGTAAGGTTTCGCAGCAACATTACCTTCGGCATACGTTGGCATGCCATAGGCAAGTGCACACGCCAGCACGCCATATAGCGGTACACGCGTGGTTTTACTTAGTTTTCTTGCTTTTTGGGTCATAGTTATTTATTAATATGGTTGATGTATAGATTGCAATTTCCGTATAAAGTTTCCTTGTTATTCACTATTAGGTCTGTCGCAAATATAGCGAAAATATGCTTATTTGTGGTTACATATCATAAATAAGAACAAAAATGGTAATAAATTTTAACTTATTACGTTTACTAAATCAACGAAATTAAGATTTGTTTAAGGGTTATAATCAACAAATGCAAGGCATCGAAGTATCTTTTAACCACCCACTTAGCAAGTTAACTATGCCGTTAAGCCATTATCAAAAGGCTTTACGGCCAACGCTCTCAATTGCATTCCTTTTTCAATATAGGCAAGAAATTCGGCTTTACTTTTAATATGGCCATAAAGTAAGAGAAGTTCGTTGTCTTGGTGATGCCAACACAAGATAAACCCTACTGGCGTAGACGAAGTATAGCACAAACCAACTCACTGGCTTGTAAACTCACGAAAACCCAACTACTCACTAATTCGTCAACTCACCAACTTAAAAACTTGCCAACCTCACCAACTTAAAAACTTATCAACTCACAACCTCATTAAGCTCACAATCTCACCTAACTTACCAACTTAAAAACTTATCAACGCACAACCTTATCAGCTCACAACCTCACCAATTTAAAACTTATCAACTTAAAAGCTCAAAACCACATTCAACTCACAACCTCACCAACTTAAAACCCCATCAACTCAAAAGCTTAAATTATTATTTTTATTTTTACAAAGCCCCTCTAATTTTCACTCCGTTCTAGCAAAAAAATAGGTCAAAAAGTAGGTAAATGGCCACATTTTCTACTCTTTTTCGCCTTGTGCTTTGTCCATTTTTAGGCATATAACCTGTATTTTGCACCATTTAGCCTTTCTAGTTGGTCGCCAACTCGCAATTTTTCCACTACCAATTACCCGCTTTTTACCCCCAAAAACCCACTTTTTGATGCCCATTTTGCCCCTTTTGGCCCTGTTTTTCATGGCGCAAAAGAATTATATTTATACTATTGCGGTGGATATTTATGCTTTTCGCCTTGCATTTAGCAGCAAAACGCACCGCATTTAGCACCATTTTACCCTGCGTTTTGCACCAAAACGCAGTGCGTTTAGCGGCATTTTACCTTGTGTTTAGCACCAAAACGCAGTGTATTTTGGTGCATATTGCACTGCATTTTGCTGCAAATGACCCAAAATAGGGTGCAAACAACGGTTATTGGTAATAAATATTCATTCTTGCTTATCGGTGTACTAATCCCTTTTTGCACCAAAACAAACCCTCGCGAGAATCGATTTTTTGCGCAAGATAACGATTGGTGAACAGAAAGGGCACTCATAATGTTAAATTTCTTACTATAAACTAGACAAAAACAATTTTACCGCGTGCACGTGCATAGGCAACAGCACGCAATGCACGTACGCTTACTACTATCAGCGCGAGCAGTTGCGGGGCATGCACTAAACCCTAATCGCTCGTTAGGCCGCTTGTCAACTATTTTAGGTTGGTTCCATCGTTTCCTATTCACCTTTCATTACTACACCCAACTACATACTTCTTAGATTGAATAAGCGTTTTACCACAACACCCAGTTCTTCTGTAAAGCAGGTGAAGTTAAATACATTCTCCTGCATCAATTGCGGATAGTCGCGGTTAAAGCGCACGAGTGAGATATTTGAATTACTTGCAGCCATTTGCTCAAAGGGGAAACGAATGATGGATGGCGTGTTGAAACCGACACCAAACTCAAGTAAAAGAAGTTTATGTTCCCATGCCTTTCCTACAAACTCATGATATGCTTCATTTTGGCGGTGCCATCGTTCATCCTCGACAAAAGTATCATCACAGCGCAGGTTGGGACTCATCAGCTCTCCTGTAAGAGGGTGATGAGGGATCAGTTCTGTGGGAACTTTACAGTCTATGGTTGCTGCTAAGGCCTGCTTTACCCAAGATTCATTATAGACAAGCGTCTTCGTACTTCCGTTTCTTGCCTGCAAATAGGCATAGTCTCCTTGTGTCGCAAATATCTTTTCCTTTGCAAATTCAGATTTTTCAAACTGTGCATCAACATTTGTTGTTATAACGAAATACTCTTTTCCCTTGATAAGTTGCAGAATGTTATGATAGAGTTCCGTTCCACCCGTACGAAAACGGGAGAACCAGATGTGCTTTGCCCAATATGCCCATCGTTCTTCTTCGGTCTTGAACGGATAAAAGGATGAGGAATAAAGATCAGTGATGCCATATTGGTCTATCCAAGGTTGAAATTCCCTTTCAAATTCCTTTCCGGCGTAATCCAATCCAGCCGCAGCCGACAGGCCTGCCCCTGCTCCAATCAATATATAATCAGCATCGGCAATAAGCCTGCCTACATGGGCTATTCTTTCAGATAAGCTGTTGGTAAATGTCATAATCAGTATCGGTGAAAACGTTGAATACGATAGTCTTTATGTGTTTCCTTGAAAATTTCTTTATGGTTTTTACGGCTATCTCCGCTGCCAATTTCTGTGGAAAACGAAATACTCCCGTTGAAATACAGCAGAAAGCAATACTCTTCAATCCATGCTCTTCGGCTATCCGAAGACAGGAACGATAGCAGGAGGCGAGCTGTTCCTCTTGTTCTTTTGTTGGTATACCATTGGGAATAATCGGACCAACGGTGTGAATGACATACCGTGCGGGGAGATTAAAGCCTGGCGTTATCTTGGCCTGTCCGGTAGGTTCTTCATGTCCCTGCGCCTGCATCATCTCATTACAGGCACAGCGCAATTGTATGCCGGCAGCAGAGTGAATGGCATTGTCAATACATGAATGAAGAGGAATGAAACAGCCAAGCATCTGACTGTTTGCTGCATTGACGATGGCATCTACTTTGAGTTGGGTTATATCCCCTTTCCATAGTTGTATGCCTTCCTCAGCTATTTCAACGATTCCTTTCTCTTCACGCTGCCTGCTTAGCTCTTCGTCTTGCGCATGGAGCAATTCGCTGGATGGCAAAGACGGTTGCCATACGTTCATCAAAGCCCTCATCAGCTGTTGTTTAAGTGGAAGGGTTCTCGGAATATCTATTTGTTCTCCCGTCTCCTTCAATAGTATTTTAAGTGCATGGTCTATATTCTCTAGTCTATCCATTTATGTTTTATTTCTTTGTAAACCGCTCTCCAACAAATCCTGCACCTTCTGTTCCTTCCAAAAGATTGAAATGACGGAAGACCGGAGGAGTAGGTCGAAGGTCATAATAATCCATTTCCTCTATATTGAAAGAGAAGTAAGCCAGTTTGTCGTAACCGCTGTAAAGCCGCTGCAGAACAGGATTATGCTCGTAAATCCAACGCTTACATTCATCGTCTACATTGAAATTGGCTTTCCCTGCGCAACGCACCGAAACCTGTCCGTGCATGGCGAGAATCTCTATGTGCGGATTCTGTTTCAACTGTTGGTAAACGGCTTTTTGCGATGATGTGGCAAAGTAAAGCGTAGTTGTTTCTTGCCGCATAATCTGAAAGATACGTATTTTGGGCAGGTTGCCCTCGCTCGTGGCGAGGGCAACTTCCTTATGCAGACTTAAAAAGTGGAGTGCTATTTGCATGGCGTAGCTTAATTCAGTCCATTAAACTTTCCATTCTGATGCTTCCATTCGCTTTCAGGCGCAATGGTTTCCATTACATCCCAATGTTCGGCTATCTTTCCATCCTCCACACGGAACAAATCATAATAGCTAGTGGGCTTACCTGCAAATGCTCCCTCACTGACAGCAAGAACGAAATTACCGCAACCAAGAACCTTGTGCAACCTGAAATACTCCATCTTGATGTTCTGCTTTGCCAATGTTTCCAATGCACTGCCAAGTCCGTCCAGTCCGTCTGCAATAGATATATTGTGCTGGATGTAGCTGTTCCCGTTGAAATAAGAAGCCAGACGCTCTGGGTGCTCACCTTTCAGTACGTCAATGACAAAGTTCTTCACCAAAGCCTTGTTCTCTTCTGTCTTATCGAAGTCTGCAAATTCTGTCGTCCCATCAAATGGAGTATGACCAGAGGGATTCTTGCTACCATCATAAGGCATGAGGTTGTCCCAATGTTCCACAATCTTTCCATCTTCAAAACGGAAGATGTCAAAACCTGCTTTTGGACCATAGAAGTTGTAATCAGTCTGAGCAACAACAAAGTCACCATCACCAAAGGCACGTACTGTATTCACCCTTGCCTTCTCCGGGTAGTCTGCCAACCCTGCCAAAGCTGCTCCGAAACCTGCCAGACCATCGCCCACGGTCAAGTTATGTTGTGTGTAGTTATCTGCATTTACATATCCCACAGCAACCGTGTCGCCAGTTTCGATTGCTTTAAGGAGTGCTACTACCTTCTGAACATTCTCGTTCTCTGCAATAAATGTTTTCTTTTCCATTGTCATTTATATTTTAAATTATTGTTTGCTGTTACTTTTGACGATGCAAAGTTAGCACAAACAATCACTGCTTACAAGAAGGCACAAAATGGTGATATACTTACCAAAAAGTAGGAAATAGCAATATATGGAAACTTCCTGAAAACGGCATTAACAAATATTAAGTTGTGAAGAATACGTAACTAGCATTCTTTTCATACCTTTGTTTAATAAAAACATTGAAGCAATGACAAACAAAAATGTTGACCCTGCTTATTTAGCCTGCCCAATCCGACAAGTTATCAGCCGCTTTGGAGACAAATGGTCGATGCTTGTCCTCTATTCGCTTCATAACAGTGAGACTGGCGTGTTACGTTTTAGCGAGTTGCATAAGCACATGACCGATTGCTCGCAGAAAATGCTTTCTTCAACGTTGAAGAATTTGGAACAATATAACTTAATACATCGCGAGGTTTACCCTGTCGTTCCGCCACGTGTGGAATACTCCCTCACAGACACGGGCAAGTCGCTCATGCCTGCCATCAGTTCCCTTATAGACTGGGCAAACCTACACTTTGATGATGTCGTTACAAGGCAAATCTCTTAATAGGAAACCAGATACATATTGAAATGTTCTACATTGATGCTCACCACATGAACTCAAAAACTAACAACCTAAATAACTTATAAACTCACAACTTCAAACAAAAACTCACCAACTCAAAAACTTATAAACTCACATACTTATAAACTCAACCCCATAAATAACGCAAGCAGGGCAGGCGACCTAAGCCCCCTACCCTGCTCCATTTACTCTGCCAACAACAATCTTTTCCTTAGAAAGAAATGTCGATACCGGCCTCAACAACGTTGTAGTCTTTGCGAATAGGCACAATGGGCGCCGTATCGTAGATTATGCGATAAGTGCCACGAAAGCCTACACTGGGCGTTACGTGGTAGGCAAGGTCTACTGCACCGCCAAACCGAGCACTCTTATGGTAACTGTCCGGTCGGGCTTGGTGAATGCCCGTGGCGATAAACTCCCAATGTTCTCCTATCGTATGCTTGAAACTAAGCGACAAATGACTCTTTATATAGCGACTATAAGCATGGAGCGGTGTGCCAACTGGCGGGTCGGGATATTCCCATTTTTCGAACTCATAGAAAAATCCTGCTGTGGCAAACATAAGGAAATGGTCGGTATTTACCAGTCGGTAGCGCGTCTGCAAGCCAGCAGAAACCTTAAAATTCATACCTCTACTGCCTGCCCATTGCGACTCGGTGTAAGGGTAAACCTCAAAGGCATGGGCAAGCAAGTAACGAAACTCTGCATGTACATGACCTCCACTCACGGTAACTTTCTTTCCATAAGCAGAAAATTCCAGCTTGTTGATGAGGTTCACCACGCGGTTTTTGCCAATAAGTAAGTTAAGGTTGGCCGTGTTCTTAAAGGTAAGCACGTTCTCTTTCTCTGTCTTGAAGTCTAGAACGGGCTGCAACGAACCTTGTATAGTCTTTGCACTGTCGATGTTCATCGTTAGGTTTTCCGTGAAAAGCATCTGCGCTTGTACAGGAATTGAGACGATGAAACCCAAAAGCACATAAGTAAACAGCCTTGCGTATGCCACTTTTTCAGGGCTTTGATGAAATAATGATGCAAATAAAGAGGATAGCATTTTGCCTATTCTCTCATTGTAGGGCCGATGCCCCTTCCATGTTTCTCTAATCATATTCTTGTCTTTGTTATCCTTAATTTGTATGTATGTTGTTTGCAAAGGTAAAGATTAAATCCTGAATACTGGCAGCACTTAGGCTGTTTTTAACGGATGACTAAACCCCAAACTTGGGTTAAAGCCCTGTATAACGCAAGCAGGGTAGGCAACCTAAGTCCCCTACCCTGCCCTAATATTGAAATCTTTTGGCGGTGTTAACCGTTCAGTTCAGTTCCCTCATCGCACATCTTTACAGCCTTATGGCCTTGCTCCACTTGCCGTTGTTCCACGTTACGCGAACCACCAACACGCCTTGGGGCAAGTCCGTTACTTGCAAACTGTCGGTGTTGGCAGGCAAAACGTGGCGCGAAAGCAACATACCGCTCGTTGAGAACACCTCGACAACGGCCTGATTGGGCAGTGACGAAAGGCTCAACACGCCCTTGTGTGCACTTAGTTGGATGCCATTGGCCGATGCCGAAGGTGCAACGATGGCCGTAGAAGGCGACTGCCAAGCACGTTCGTAAGCACCAATGAGGGGCGTTGATGTGTTGCGCGGCTGCCCAAGTATGTCGGTCGACACCACGGCAAGGGGCGTGGCGTGGCGCAATTCGGGTTCGGAAAGGGGTTGCAACAATACGTCGGATGCAAACTCCACCTTATTATTATAGGCATATCGCTCGCCCGAAAGAGCCATCCATGCCGAAAGTGTGGCTACGGGTGTGCGCACATCGGCTAGCGATGTGCCGTTGGTGTAAAGGTTGTTGTGGTCTAAACGCAGGCTGGCCAGGTTTTCTTGGCGTGCGCATTGGTAAACGGCACCCTTACCCATGTTGGTAAAAAGGTTGTTGGTTAGGCGTACGTTGTCGGCCATTTTGCCGAGTATGCTCACCGTAATGTCTTTCTCGTTGCCTGCAACGCAAAGGCTGTTGTGGGCCACTAACAGGTTGGCCAGGTCGCCTTTCAAGGTTAAGGCCTTAGAGACATTGCGACTTGGGGGCGTTGTGCCGTGGCTAACCATCACCACATTGTTGACTATCTGCGCCTGCGAAGTGGGCAAACCCGACATGTTGCGCACGTAAATGGCCGTGCAATAGGCTTTTGTGGACAGGTTGATGCGGTTACGGGCAAGGCGAACATCGCCCGAGGCATCGATGTCTACGGCGTTAAAGTCGTTATGGTCGGAGGTTTCGTTCTCTACAATGTTGCCTTCGATGTGGGCATCTGCCTCGCGTGCCACGTATATGGCCTTCGATTCTTGGTTGCGGAAGACGTTGTTGAGGATGCGCCCACCCACTTCTTTGGGCAGTGCCACGGTGCCTGTGCCGCCCAAACGCACGCCCATATAACCGCCTTCGAGTAGCGAACGCCGCAGCGTTAGATGGTCGTTGTTGGCGTTGGCCTGACTTTTGGCGTACATGTTGAGCAGCGTTACCTTCTGTTGTATGTTGGTTGATTGGGGCGCATGCACGTAACAGCTGTCTATCGTTACGTGTCGGCTTTCGTTGCGCAGGTGTATCACACCAGGATAAGTAAGGTCTTCGGTGCTTATTTCGAGTGCTTGCAAGGTGGTATAATCGGCTCCGTCGAAAGTTACCACGCCGTACTCTTTGGCCATTTGGTCGGGGTCGTAACCGCCTTTTTCGAACTTATCGTGGAAGATATGCACGTCGCCGCGCTTGCCAGAGGCCGCTTTGATGGTGAGTGTATTGGCAGGCGACAGGCCAGGTATGTGCGGAATGAGGACGCGCTCGTTGTACTTACCGCTTTCGATGCTGATGGTAACGGGGCCGTCTACCCCATCTCTCAACGCATCTACGGCTGCTTGGATGGTTTTGTAGGTGGCGTTTGGGCCTACGTTAAGCGTTCCGCTGATGCCTTGTGCAACGATGGTGTTGGCTGTTTCAGCGGTTTGTGGCGTAACTTGGGCATTGTTGGCGGTTATATTGGTGAGCGATGCGGTGAGCGTTTGCCCTACTTGCGCCTCGCTTTCCACATCGGCCGCGAGCCAAAAATGGTATTCGCCCTCTTTTTCGATGGTGTAAGTGCCATCGAAGATGCCGTTGTTGCGGGTGTTGGTAGCGAATGTTTGCGTGGTGGCAAAGGCATTGTCTTGCCCAGTTGCATACACCTTATATATATGTATGGGGGCATCGCCTTGCATTTGGGCTTGCATTTGGGTGATGGAGAGCTGGCCATTGTCGCCCTTAACGCTGACAACAACGTGCAGCAAAGGCACATCTGTTTGTCCCTTAAATGCCTTTTCGGGGGCGATGGCGTGGGTTTGCACCTCGCTAACAGCAAGCTTTTGCGGCGTAATGGCCGACACTTCGAGGGCGAAACCCTCGGCTGCAACATACTTGCCCGTGGTATAACGCAGGGTTATGGCACCATCGGCAGAGGTGGAAAGCAGCTTGTCGAAATGGTCGTTGCGGCTGAACGAGAGGTCGGGTTTGTCTTTTTTCTCCGTTCCGAAGTACACTTCCAGCCTGTCGGCAGCAGCTACCTTCCATGTTATCGGCTTTATGGCGATGAGCCTTCCTACGGTTTTGGGTACGAAAGTAATATGTCCGTCGAAGGCTTTACTTTCACTTTTGTCTTTTCCTCCGTCGTCGTATAGTGTCAATGTGGTGTTGTCGGCCACCTCAACACGGCCGTTATCGCCCTTTACTAGTGCGCGTTCGTATTCCACACGGCGCGCTCCATCGGGGTCACCTTGTTGCACGGCGGTTTCGCCTAGCGAGGTTTCAACCTTCATCAAGGCCGCATCCAGTAGCTTTCCTGCTTGTGCATCGTTGGCCACATCGGCGCAAAGCAGCAGCCAGTTGTCGCCTTCGGTAAGGGCAAGGGGAGTAGATAGGGTCATGGTTTGTTGCTGACTAAGGGCGGCTTGCGCGATGGTAGCCATGGGATTGCCGCTAGGAGCGGCATCGGGCGTGTTCTTAGGTTGTGCAAAAAGCTGCAAACCAGCCATTGCAGGCAACGATTGTTTGAGGTTAAGTTGCAGGCTGTTCAGCGTTATGGGCTGCAAATTGCCCTCGGTATGCAGGTTAATCAGCAGCAAGGACTGACGTGTAGCACCCGGCGAAACAGCTGCCGTAGATGCTTGGCGCACGTCTACGCTAGCCAACGACATGGCTTTGGGGATGTATTCGCTTACTTTGGCTACGAAACCTTTGGCCGCATAGTAGCTGTCGTTGGGGTTGAACACGATGGTTAATGCACCATCGGGCGATTGCGAACGTAGCGTTTGGCCGGGTCCGCGCTGTTTGTCGGCGGGCGAAGTAAGTTCCCAAAGCTTGCGCCCTTTCGTTCCTATGCCTTCGTACACAATGAATTTGGCACGCACACCGACGTCGGTACGTGACGAATACACAATATCGAACTTGGAAAAATCTATCTGAACCACATGCCCAGCGTGCAGTGGAGTGAAGGTGGTAATGCGGTCGCGCGAGCCCCCTTCGTAGTAATCGTTGTACGAATTGGTTTTAGACTGAAACGTCAACCCGCCATTTACGCGCTTTTGATGCGTTCCTTCGAGTGCGTAAACCATGTTTTCTACCGCCCGTTCGCCTGTTGGCAGTGGTGCGGGGAGGGCATGTTGACCATCGGAAAGCGCCAGTTGAGCGAGCGAAAGGGCAAGCGTGTTATGGTTTTCGGCCTCGTCTGCCACGTCGCAACCCAACCAAAAGAAGTTGTCGCCCGAACGAAGTGCAGGCTTGGCGGCTATGTTTAGCACCACTTCGCCGTTTTGCACGATGCCATCGGCTATGCGATGGGCGGTTGAAAAGTCGGTGGCCGATGTGCTTTGATATAGCTGAATGGCAGCTATCGGTCCGCTAGCTTTGAGCGTTAAGCCGTTAAGGGTGAGTGCAGGTTCGGTGTTTTCTGTACGAACATTAAAGCCCAACAGCGGTTGAGCCTTGTCGCCAGCGGTCAGCGAGGCATCTTTCATGGGCGAAATGGTTACATCGCGAAAGCGCATCGGTTGAGGAGTGAAAAGACTTACCACGGCTTTAAACCCATTGGAGCGGAAGGCCGTGGTGCTACCAAACTCTACTGTGAGTGCGCCTTGCGGGTTGGTGGCTTTCACAATGGGCGTAGTGCCCTTGGCTATGGTGGCCAGAAGTTGGTCGTCGCGTACCTCCGTGCCATCGTAAACGCGGATAAACTGCTTGTACATGCTACCTTCGAAGATGTCTACCAGCTTGAAATCTACTTGCACTTTCTTGTCCGTAACCTTGGGAATAAAGGTTACGCTGCTTGTTTTTCCGTCCTTAAATTCGGGCGAAGTCTGCCCATTTGGTCCGCCGTCGTCGTAAAAGTCAATTGGCGTTTCATCCACATCAATGGATTTGGGCGTAAGTTCCATGCGCACTTCTCTGTTTTGTGCCGTAGCCACAAGGGGCGAAAAGGCATAAAGAAAGAGGGCGCAAAGAACCATGAAAAGTTGTTTTTGCTTCATAATTATTGTGATGTTAATGTTGATTTACATGTTGTTTGCGCTGCACGCACAGCGAAAGCACAGAGGGCTTTTAATCTGATACAAAGTGAAAAGACATGATTTAACGAAATGAAATGCTACAAAGCACGCCAGCGAAAGCGTGCCGAATGCGCCGAACCTAACCCAAGAGGCCACACGAACGCGTGCAACGGCAGGTATTCTGACTTGTTGCCAGGCAGTAAACGTCTTCCCAAACACCGTGTTCAGTGACCTAGTGTTTACGCCGCCAAGGGCAACTCACAGCAGCCGGACTGTACGGGTTTTTCACCCGTTTCCCTTTTAAACGCCATACTCGACGTACCTGTTGCTGATGCAAAGGTACGAAAAAACATGCGCATTAGCTGCCAACTCCAATCTAATTAGGATGCGGCAAACAATGCCCATAAACAGCACAAGCAACTTATACGCCAAAACACGCATACCCAAATACAAAGCCATGCCCCCTAACAAACGGCATTGCCCCACCCCAACCCTTGGCGTTATGCAAACCACTTACCCATTTTTAGCGCCATCCCACATGCCCAATCAAAAACTTACACAATTGTTTTGTCGTCTGATTAAAAATTCGGATATTTGCATATTGTTTAAATATCAACCCTAAAAAAGAACATTTATCACAGCGTTATGCGGAAAGTAATCGGAGTAGGTGAAACGGTGTTAGACATCGTTTTCAAGCACGAACAGCCCATAGGAGCCTTGCCTGGGGGGTCGGTTTTCAACACTATCGTATCGCTAGGGCGCGTGGGAGCCGACGCAACATTCATCTCGGCCGTAGGAAACGACCGTGTTGGAACCAACGTTATCAGTTTCTTAAAAGACAATGGCGTGCAGGCCGATTACGTAACGAAGTGCGATGAGGGACAAACACCCATCTCGTTGGCCTTCCTGAACGAGCGAAACGATGCCGAATACCTGTTCTATCGCGACAATAAGAAGAACAATCCGGAGTTTGCTTACCCCGACGTGCAGGCCGACGACATCGTTGTGTTCGGTTCTTACTACGCCGTTAGTCCTGCCACACGGCCACAAGTGGTTTCGTTCCTAGAATATGCGCACAACCGCGGGGCCATCATCTACTACGACGTGAACTTCCGTTCGGGCCACCGAACCGACGTGATGCGCATAACGCCCAACTTGTTAGAGAACTACGAGTATGCCGACGTGGTGCGCGGAAGTAGGGAAGACTTCGAGGTGCTTTATCGCCTGTCCGACCCTGCTAAGGTGTACGCTGCCGAGGTTTCTTTCTATTGCAAGCGGTTTGTTTACACCGATGGAGCCAACCCCGTGCAGCTACGTGCCGACGGCGGCTTTTGCGAAAGCTATGCCGTTGGCGACACACAGCCCGTTAGCACCATTGGGGCAGGCGACAATTTCAACGCCGGATTTATCTTCGGCATGCTGAAATTGGGCGTTACAAGGCAACGCCTTATCGACGGATTGACCAAAGAACAATGGAACAAGATAATGAGTTACGCCCTGGCTTTCTCGGCCGAAAGCTGCAAGGGAACGGATAACTATGTGCCGAAAGGTTGGAAACCAGAGTGAAAAAAGCCTCACCCCCAACCCCTCTCCAAGGGGAGAGGGGATGATTAGCATTGCTACTTTGCCTCATCAACCACATAATAAGACAAATGTATCGGTAACTCGTTAACTTGTTAACTAACGAACTCGTCAACTTGTTAACTTGTCAACTCGTTAACTAACGAGCCCGTTAACACGTCAACTAAATACACATATACACTCATAAACTCACAAACTCAGAATATGATAGAAATAGTAAAAGACATCTACTACGTGGGTGTGAACGACCGAAAGAAAGAAAAGTTTGAAGGCCTATGGCCACTTCCCAACGGCGTTTCGTACAACTCGTACCTCATCGTAGACGAAAAAGTGTGCCTCATCGACACGGTGGAAGCCGACTTCTTCGCGCAGTTTATCGAGAATATCCGCGAAGTTATCGGCGACCGTCCCATCGACTATATCGTTACAAACCACATGGAACCCGACCATAGCGGCTCTTTTGCCCTGATGAGGAAGTATTATCCCAACGTGCAAGTGGTGGGAAACAAGAAGTCGTTCGACCTGCTTAAAGGTTTCTATGGCATGGAAGGCTGCGAGTACGAAGTAAAGAACGGCGACCAACTGTCGCTGGGTAAGCACACGTTGAAGTTCTTTTTAACGCCAATGGTGCACTGGCCAGAGACGATGATGACGCTAGACACTTCTAATAACATGCTGTTTTCGGGCGACGCATTCGGTTGTTTCGGCGCACTTAACGGCGGATTGCTCGACAGCGAGATTAATTGCGAACACTTCTGGCTGGAGATGGTGCGCTATTATTCGAACATTGTGGGCAAATACGGCACGCCCGTGCAGAACGCCCTCAAAAAACTAGCCAACGAGAAGATATACTATATCTGCTCTACACACGGACCTGTGTGGCACGAACAGCTGCAAAAGGTGGTGGCAATGTACGACCGCATGAGCAAATACGAGGCCGAAGACGGACTGGTTATCTGCTACGGAACGATGTACGGCAATACAGAACGCATGGCCGAAGTTATAGCTAGGGCAGCCAGTCAGGCCGGTGTGAAGAACATTGTGGTGTATAACGTGTCGAAAACACATCATTCGTACATCATTCGCGACGTGTTCCGCTATCGCGCACTCATCGTGGGAGCACCCACATACAACACCGGACTGTACCACGAAATGGACGTTTTGCTGAGCGAACTGGCTAACCGCGACATCAAAAACCACCTTATCGGCTGGTTTGGAAGTTACGGATGGGCCAGCAAAGCCGTGCAGAAGATTGGCGAATGGAACGAAAACGGCCTGCATTTCGAACCCGTTGGCACGCCCGTTGAAATGAAACAAGCGCTATCAGCAGAAGTAGCCGAGCAGTGTCGCGCACTGGGTAGGGCAATGGCAGAGCGTTTGGCGCAAGGTTAAGTTCTACAACAAACTACGCTAGCCAAGGTGGATTTGGCCATAACAAGCCAAACCCATCGGCCGCGTAGAAGATAACAGCAGGGGGAGATAACTAACTTTTTTGTTGTAAATTGCCACACATAAAGAATGCGTGAGCATTTAAGTTGTGGTCAATTAAAATGCAAAGATGGAGGCGAAAGACCATGATGTCTTAGCCCACTTAGCTAGAACATAGGCGTGAGCCTATAAGCTGAATATCTTGGTTTGGAGGCGTGAGCCTCTTCATTTGAAATTCTCCCCTTGCTTTATCTTTCTTACAGAGCCAGCCATCCTTTTGACAATTTGTTTCACATGCAGCCCAAATACCAACCGGACTGCCCAACTTAAAATATAACATTACCTATGAAAATCGGTTTACTTGGGCGCATTCTCATCGCCATTGCCCTCGGCGTATTGCTAGGAAACATACTAACGCTGCCGTGGGTACGCATATTTATCACCTTCAACAGCATTTTCGGACAATTCTTAGGCTTTATTATCCCCCTCATTATCGTGGGATTGGTTACGCCAGCCATTGCCGAAATTGGCAAGGGAGCAGGCAAATTGCTGCTTATAACCGTGGGCATTGCCTATGCCGACACCGTTATTGCCGCCATATTGAGCTATACAACGGGTTCTACTTTCTTCCCATCGCTCATAGGAAACGGCTCACAGACATTGCAAAACGTGGAGAAATCGGCCGAGATACTACCCTACTTCACCGTGAATATCCCCGCCCCAATAGACGTAATGAGCGCGCTTGTGCTGTCGTTCATCGTGGGTTTGGGCGTTGCCTACGGCAGTCATACGATGTTGCGCGGTGCCATCAGCGAGATGAAGGACATCGTCGTGGGCGTTATCGAGCGCGTTATCATCCCCCTCTTGCCCCTGTATATCTTCGGCATTTTCCTCAACATGACTTTCAGCGGCGACGTAATGCGCATGATGACCGTGTTTGCTAAGATTATTGTCGTTATCTTTGCGCTACACATTTTCGTGCTAATCTATCAGTATCTCATTGCCGGAGCCATCGTTCGTAAAAATCCTTTCCGCCTATTGGCCAACATGTTTCCAGCCTATCTCACGGCCCTTGGCACCTCTTCTTCGGCTGCCACCATCCCCGTGGCCTTAAAGCAGACACTGAAAAACGGCGTATCCGAAGGTGTTGCGGGCTTTGTTATCCCCCTTTGTGCCACGGTTCACCTCTCAGGTTCGGCCATGAAGATAACCGCTTGCGCCTTTACCATTGCCCTACTTGAAGGCTTGCCCACCGATTTTCCCCTCTTTTTGCATTTCATTATGGTGCTGGCCATCTTCATGGTAGCCGCTCCTGGCGTGCCAGGTGGTGCCATTATGGCGTCGCTTGCCCCTTTGGGCAGCATCCTTGGCTTTGGCGAGAACGAACAAGCACTGATGATTGCCCTCTACATTGCTATGGATAGCTTTGGAACTGCTTGTAACGTAACGGGCGACGGAGCCATAGCACTGGTTGTAGACAAGCTTAACCGCAATAAAACGAACGTGGAAGAGAAGGCAGCATAGGAAAAGACAGCTGCTGAAAATGCGTGTAGTAACGCACACTTCTCACCATCCTCGTACTATTCTATATTAAAAATCGCCGCGCATTTACTTGCTTTACGCACTGCATCCTACATCTTGATGCCATGTACAAAGCAAGCAAATGCGCGGCGTTTTTAAGAGTATTCCCTACCCCATATACGAATGTTAGCTCCTGTTTTTGGTCAAAAAAAGCAGTATTAGGTGTTTTCTTTTAAATCAACTTTGTTTTTTACTTATCATCATAATGCCCACCAATAGACAAAACATGCACTTCAACAATTTGTTCGTAAACATCATAAACAACACGATGCTTGCCACTAATACGTCGCGAATAAGTAATACCGTCACCACCCTTTAAGGCTTCTGGATGTCCTATACCTTGCTTAGGGTGTATTATTAGTTCGCTAAGAACTTCCGAAAGCTTTTTAAACAGCTTTGGTGCAGACTTCTTCCACTTTTTTAGCTCTTTCTCAGCATCGGGCGAAAAGCGTAAAACATAGCTCATAGCTTTTCTAAATATGCGTTTAACTCGTCAACAGAACGACAGGTCTTACCTTTCCCTGCCTTAATGTCTTTTCTAGATTTCTCTATTTTAGCTAACAAAGCAGCACTGATGGTAGTTTCATCATCCAACATAGGCACCAACTGGATAGATGGTGTGTTGTTTCTTAGAATAACTACTTTTTCTGTTGCGGCCAAATCAAGATACTTCTTCTGATTTGCCCTAAATTCGCGCGCGGTTATAATGTGCATAACAAAATTGTTTATTGGTGATAATACAAAGATAGCACATTTATAACACACTTACAAAGAAAATTACAAATTAAATAAATGGAAACCGCAAGGATTTTTCGATATAAACCCTTTCTACACTATGCCAATACAACTTTATAGAAGAATGAAAACATACCCTTGTTTGCCTATTATGTTTGTTGATAGCATCCTAGTTATCCCCCGTAGGCTGTGGACAACCCTGTTGATAACCCGTGTAAAAGCCATGTACAACTCCTCACTTATCCACAACTTACAACGCACCCCTAAGGATTGGTGGATAACTAAGAAGTTGTTGTGGCGAAATACAAGCGTTATCAACACTTTTAGAGCAACAAAAGTTATGAACATTTGCACAATGCCCTACCCCACCTTTTTATGTGGAAAACATATATAAAGCCTTAACTTACAACCTAAAAGTGCGTTTGATAACTTGTGCATAACCTTTTCCTAATGTTGATAACCAAAAACACGTTGCGTAAAGAGAAAAGTTATCAACTTATCCACGCCATATCATCACCATCATTTTCTTTCTCTTTTAAAAGAAAGATATAAGATAATATTTGTGTGCGTGTGGATAAATGGTGCGGAATTTTGAATTTTTAAATGGGTAAGCCGATTAGTTGATGAATTATTTGGGTTTGTATTGGAATGAGGTTTCGAGTTAATGAAGTGCTCTTGACTTTAAACCTAAGCGGTGGTTAGTGCCTGTGCAGATTTTGTTTGTTAGTTGAGCATACTGTCTGTGTTATCATGTGCGTGTATATGGGATAATCTTTTTTGTCTGGTTTTGAGCAAAAATTTTAACATTTTGAGTGCCTTTTCTGCTCACCAATGGCTCACCTTGCCGCAAAAAATCGATTCTCGCGAGGGTTTATTTTGATGCAAATAAGGGTTGGCCTGTGCATGCGGCAGAATGAATATTTATTTAAACAATTCCCCTTTTGCACCTATTTTTGTGCGTTTTGGTGCTAAATGCACTGCGTTTTGGTGCTAAATGGAGTGCGTTTTGGTGCAAAATGGAATGCGTTTTGCTGCTAAATGCAAGGTAAAATGGTGCTAAACGCAGTGCAAAATGGTGCTAAATTCAAGCCTAAAAAGCATAAATATCTACTGCAGTTGCATAAATAAAACCTTTTATAGCGATGAAATACATGGCTAGAAAGAGCAAAATGGGCTTAAAAAGTAGGGTTTTAGGGGCTAAAAGTGGGTAATTTGGACGTTAAAAATAATGAGTTGGCAACCAATCTAGAAAGGTAAAATGGTGCAAAACGCAGGTCATCCTCTTGAATATTGACAAAATGTAAGTCGTGAAAGGCTAGAAATAGTATCAATTTACCTACTTTTTAACTGATATTTTCGCTAGAACGGAGTGAAAATTTGAGCGATAATGTAAAATAAAAAATAAGATTTTAATTTTTTGAGTTGATGAGTTTGTGGGTTGATGACTTGATAAGTTCGTGGGTTTGCGATAGCCATACATTGAAGTTGGTTTGGCTAGTAAACGTGTTTTTGTATCTATTTAATTGATTTTCATCTCCATATTTGTGTATATGGCATATATTGTTTATGTTTGCAATGAATTAAAGTTTAGGCTTATGGCAACAACGGCATTACAATCGAAGAAAATAACAATAGACCTTAGCGAAGACACATTTCGCTGGCTTTCCATCATGGCTGCAAACAGGGGGACGAACTTAAAGAGCCTTATTGAGGTACTTTTGGAAAAGGCTGCCGAAGCGTATGATGAAAATTACAAAGAGGCAAGGAAATGAAAAAGTATATCTCACGGATTGTCATAGCTCTCGTAGCTGTGGCTTTCTTCATGGAATACATTGACTCGACCGCCTTGGTGACAGCTCTGCCACTAATGGCCTTAGACTTCGGTGTGGAAAGTGGTAGGATGAGCATCGGGATTACGTCCTATATGATTTCGCTGGCGGTGTTTATCCCTGTAAGCGGCTGGATTGCCGATAGGTATGGCACGCGTTCGGTGTTCGCCTATGCAGTTCTAGGATTTATCGGCACGTCCGTCCTGTGCTCTCTCTGCAACAGTCTAACGCAGTTTGCCTTTGTACGTTTCATACAAGGCATGGCCGGAGCACTAATGGTGCCCGTAGGGCGATTGGCTGTATTAAAAAACTGCGACAAGCGCGATTTGGTAAATGCCATCGCATGGATAACCACTCCAGGGCTTATTGCGCCCGTTGTCGGTCCTCCCATAGGCGGATTTCTTGCCACTTATTTCTCGTGGCACTGGATATTCTTCCTGAATGTTCCGGTAGGGCTACTCGTCTTTGTCCTGGCAATAAGATATATTCCTAAACAGCCGGTAGACAGACAGCGGGGTAAATTAGACATACCTGACTTCTTGTTGAGTGCCTTGTCGCTTTCGGGCATGATGTACAGCCTTGAACTGTTGGGAAACAACGTTTCCAGTTTCGTGCGCCCCCTCATTCTGCTGTTTCTCTGTATACTACTCTTTGCTTTCAATATACGCCGTTCGCTGCACGCCTCATTGCCGCTGATAGACTATTCCGTAATGCGCGTGCCCACTTATTCGGTAACGATTATCTATGGCACACTGTCGATGATGGTTATCGGTGCAGCCCCATTCCTACTGCCGTTACTGTTTCAAGACGGCCTACATTTCAATGCCTTTCATTCCGGTTTGCTACTACTCTCGCTAATGCTGGGCAATCTCACCACCAAACCTTTCACCGTATGGATGATGCATCATTGGCGCATCAAGTATATCCTGTTCCTTAACGCACTGTTGCTTTCGCTGTCAACAGCTGCCTGCGCACTGTTCAAGGCCTCTTCACCCGTCTTCGCCATCATCGTATGCCTCTTTTTGATGGGCTGTTTCCGCTCGGTACAGTTAAGCACTCTTCACACGGTGGCATACATGGACGTACCCCAACAAATGATGTCTTCAGCCAATACGCTTTACAGCACTACCCTTCAGCTCGCCTCCGGATTGGGTATCGGTATAGGTGCATTGGCATTGAGATTTGTAGCATCTACCTCTGCCAATCCTCATTCGCTTGCACATTATCAGCTATCATTTGTACTGATTGCTATCGTGGGACTTATAGCGTTGATTGGATATGGAAAGATGGAACCTGAGGCAGGTAAAATAATCACCAATTAGCTTTTGTTCAGACCGCTCCAGTATGCTTGGCTCTCTGAAAATATCTCAGAAGGCAAGATAATGGTTGCAGAACAAGAAAAGAAGGAGTTTGAAAGCTGGCTTGGAGTATGAAATCTCATTCTCTATTACATTCTAAATTCAGCTTACACGGAAAACTTAAACCTTAGTAAACTGAAAAAATAAGTGGCTTAAAAACTTATAAACTTGCACACTTTAAAAATATCCGCTTAACGGTTTTGTATTTTGATAGGTTTATTTTAACTTTGCAAACAAGTTAATCAACTTGCTAAAAATGAATAATAAAAAACTATCGGGATTATTCTATACCGCTGTTTTGGGTGTAGCCGTTTTGAGCTTGGGTTCGTGTAGCGAAAAAAAGTTCAACATTAACGGAACAATCACCCAGGCAAAAGACTCTGTTCTCTATCTCGAAAACATGAGTCTTAACGGTCCTAAGGCGGTAGATAGCGTTAAGCTAGACGAAAATGGCAACTTTGAGTTTAAGCAGAAGGCGCCCGATGCACCCGAATTTTATCGCTTGCGCATTGCCAACCAAATGGTGAACCTTGCTGTCGACTCTACGGAAAGCATCACCGTGAAGGCCGCTTACCCCACCATGTCGGCCAATTACGAGGTTAGCGGGTCCGAAGAATGCACCAAAATACGCGATTTGGCCTATATGCAGCTAGCCCTGCAAAGGCAGGTTACGGCCATTGCAAACAGTCCTGCGCTGGGCGTAGAGGCAGTAGAAGATAGTGTTACCAAGGTTTTAGAGGTGTATAAGAATAAGGTAAAGCTCAATTATATATTTAAAGAGCCCATGAAGGCTTACGCCTATTACGCCCTTTTCCAAACCATCGTGTTGGGAAATGCCAATATCCTTATCTTCAACCCACGCAGCAGCAAAGACGATGTGAAGGTGTTCGCTGCCGTGGCAACAAGTTGGGACACTTATTTTCCAAAGGCCGAACGCGGACTTAACCTGCACAACATCGCCATCGAAGGGATGAAAAACGTGCGTATTGCAGAAAATAACGCTCGCCAAACCATCAGTGCCGACAAGGTTAAGGTGGCCGGCGTGATAGATATTGCCCTTACCGACAACCACGGACGTGTGAGAAAACTTACCGACTTGAAAGGAAAGGTGGTTCTGTTAGACTTCCAGGCTTTTGCCGCCGAGGGCAGTTTGAAACGCATAATGATGATGCGCGAGATATATAACAAGTATCACGACCGCGGTTTTGAAATCTACCAGGTGTCGTTCGACCCCGAAGAACACTTCTGGAAGACAAAGACAGCCGCGCTGCCTTGGGTAAGTGTGTGGGACGAAAACGGAACGCGTAGTGCCGTATTGGCGCAATACAATGTGCAAACGCTGCCTACCTTCTTCCTCATCGACCGAAACAACACGCTACAAAAGCGTGATGCGCAGATAAAAGACTTAGATGCCGAGATACAGGCATTGTTATAGAATACAGTTTTTTTTCATGTAATATTTATTTTGGTTTATTCGGCGACGTGTGCTTGAGACGAGCGCGCGTCGCCTTTTTTGCTTTTAACATTGAATAATGACCACATCGAGCAAATCTGCCATTCGTATGGATAACAAGTATAATACGGCCACGCTTCCCAATGGTCTTCGTATCATTCACCGCAGTTCTTCGTCGCCCGTGGTTTATTGCGGTTATCGAATTAATGCAGGCACGCGCAACGAATCGGAGGCCGAAATGGGCATGGCACATTTTTGTGAACATGCCTCGTTTAAGGGTACAAGCAAACGAAGTGCCCTTAGTATATTGAATTGTTTGGAAAGTGTTGGCGGCGACATCAACGCATTTACCAACAAGGAGGAAACGGTTTACCATGCTGCCATCCCCAAGGAGCATGCGCCAAGGGCGGTAAAGCTGTTAACCGACATGGTGTTTGATAGTCAATATCCCACCGCCGAGTTGCGAAAAGAAATTGAAGTGATATGCGACGAGATTGAAAGCTACAACGACTCGCCTGCCGAACTGATATACGATGATTTCGAAAACGCTGTTTTTTCGGGTCATCCGCTGGGTAACAACATTCTTGGAAAGGCCTCTTTGCTGCGTACTTACACGTCTGAACACGCCAAAGACTTTACCCGTAGGATGTATCGACCCAACAATATGGTGTTCTTTGCATACGGCGAACTGGATTTTCATTGGCTTGTTAAGTCGTTAAGGCATGCCACTCGGCATTTCCCAAACGCCCTTCCGCATATCGATACGCACGAAGGTGAGTCTCTCCCACCCTATCTACCGAAAAAGATAACACGCCAGATGGACACGCACCAGGCACATGTTATGCTGGGCAATCGTGCTTTCAGCACTTACGACAAGCGTCGTTTGCCCCTTTATTTGGCCAATAACTTGCTTGGTGGTCCGGGTATGAATGCTCGTTTGAACATCGTTTTGCGCGAATGCAATGGCTTGGTGTACAATGTAGAGAGCAATATGGTGAGTTATGCAGACACAGGTGTGTGGTGTGTTTACTTTGGTTGCGACCAAAAGGACCTGCGCCGTTGTCTTCGCTTGGTGAAGAAAGAACTGAATAGGCTTATCGAAAAGCCGCTTTCGGCACGACAACTGGCGGCTGCCAAAAGGCAAATTAAGGGTCAGATATGTGTGGCTTGTGACAATAGGGAGAGTTTCGCGCTGGACTTTGGCAAGAGTTTTCTTCATTTTAATAAGGAGAAACACATTGATAACTTGCTGCAACAGATAGACGACATTACGGCCGAAGAGCTGCAAAGTGTGGCTCGTGAGGTGTTTGCCGAGGATAAACTAACCACGCTGATTTATCAGGGAAGTGGGGGGTAAGATAAATATTGTCGGACTGGTCGGACTGGTCAGACTAATCGGACTGGTCGGACCGGTCAGACCAGTCTGACAAATAAATGAAATGATATGAACACAAACATTGTTTTTGCTACCAACAACGCGCATAAGCTGGAAGAGATACGCCAAATAATGCCTTCCAACCTGCAAGTGCTATCATTAAAAGACATTGGTTGCGATGTAGACATACCCGAAACGGGCTCTACACTGCAAGAAAACGCCCTTATCAAGGCGCAATACGTGTTGGAACACTATGGAATGGCATGCTTTGCCGACGATACAGGACTGGAAGTGTACGCCCTAAACAACGAACCTGGCGTGTATTCGGCACGATATGCAGGTGGCGATGGGCACGATAGCGAGGCTAACATGCACAAATTGCTTTGTCGATTGGCTGACAACACCCATCGCGATGCTCGTTTTCGCACGGTTGTTGCCCTTGTTGCCCCACGTAATAACACGTTGGGCATTAATCAACCCTTGTTTTTTGAAGGCGTTGTAGAGGGACATATCGCCACGGAACGCCACGGAACAGCAGGCTTTGGCTACGACCCGCTGTTTGTTCCCAATGGTTACGACAAAACATTTGCTGAGCTTGGTGCCGACATTAAGAACCAAATTTCGCATCGGGCAAGGGCAGTTGGTAAGCTGGTTGAATTTCTGAAAGGGTAGGGGGTGAGGAGTAAGGTAGTAAGTAGTAAAAGTAGTAAGTAGTAAAAGTAGTAAGTAGTAAAGTAGTAAAAGTAGTAAGTAGTAAAGTAGTAAGGTAGTAAGTAGTAAGGTAGTAAAGTAGTAAGGTGGTAAGTAGTAAGGTGGTAAGTAGTAAGGTGGTAAGTAGTAAAGGTAGTAAAACTAGTAAGTAGTAAAGTAGTAAAGGTTGTGAGGAGTAAAGTAGTAGAGTTTGTAAGGAGTAAGTATTTTTTCACCTTTTCACCTTTTCACCTTTTCACCTTTTCACCTTTTCACCCTTTCACCTTTTCACCTTTTCACCCTTTCACCCTTTCACCCTTTCACCCTTTCACAATATATCAGCCGTTTTTGCGTTATAATCTTATCAACAGATAAACTTATATCGCTTATAAATCATAACCCCACATGCGCAAACCCACTACCATTGGTTTATTTCTCGCCCTATTATTATGTTTCTGTTTGCCTGTTCGTGCCTCCTTATGGCGCAGTTACACGGCATACAGTGATATAACGCAGGTGCAAAAGGCCGGAAACACGCTTTACGTGCTGGCCTCTAAACGGTTGTTTGCCTATAATACGGCCGACCAAAGCATACAAACCTTCGACCGAATAAACGGACTTAGCGACACGCCCATTGCCTTTATTGCATGGAACAACGTGGCTAAACGACTTGTTGTGGTGTACGATAACCAGAATATCGACTTCGTTATGCCCAATGGAGAGGTGCAAAACCTGTCTGATTTATACCATAAAAACATGATGGTGGATAAGACTGTGTTTGGCATTAACACCTATGGCGCAAACACTTACCTTGCAACGGGCTTTGGAATTGTTAAGCTTGATGCCCGAAAAATGCAGATTAATGACACGTATAACCTTGGATTTAAGGTGAATTGGACGCGCATTGAGGGTAACCGTATATGGGCTTACTCGGATGTTGTGGGCTGTTATGCAGCCTCGTTAACGGCTAATCTGAACGACAGAAACAGCTGGACGAGGGTGGGAGAGTACCAACCCAACCCGCAAGCAAAGCCAGACGCCAAGCTACTAGAAACGGCTAAGAAGGCTAACGTGGGCGGACCGCGATACAACAACTTCTATTTCATGAAGTTTACCGCTGGTAAATTGTACACCGTTGGCGGACAATACGCGTCGGGAGGTACGCAAAAGGGTTATCCAGGCTTAGTGCAAGTGTTGGAAAGCAATGGTTCGTGGACTTTCTTTCAAGACGATGTGGCCGCCACTACGGGCATCGCGTTTAACGATATTAACTGTTTAGCCGTAGACCCACTAGACCCTAACCACGTGTTTGTGGGCGGACGACCGGGCTTATACGAGTTTCAAGACGGACGTTTAAAGGCGTATTTCAATCGCGATAACAGCCCTTTGCTGCCTGCTGTGGATAGGGGAGTGGAGTTAGATAATAATTATGTTATTGTAAATGGTGTGGATTTTGATGCACAAGGCAACCTTTGGCTTGTAAATAGTCAAACCAAACGCCAGTCGTTGCTTACCATTCCGCGCGGCAAACCGATGGAAAGCAAACATCAAGAACGCCTGATGGCCGATGGACTTAGCTTGCGAAACATGACGAAAATGCTGGTGGATAGTCGCGGTTGGGTGTGGTTTTGCAACGACCATTGGACCGTTCCAAGTCTTACCTGCTATAAGCCAGCCACGGGCGAATGCACTGTTTACGACACTTTTACCAACCAAGACGGCGTGGCCATACACGTAAATGCAGTTACTTGTGTTGCCGAAGACCGCGAAGGAAACCTCTGGGTGGGCACCAATGCGGCACCACTTTACTTGCAAATACGCAACAATCAGGCCGAAAAACATTTCGTTCAGTTTAAAATTCCGCGTAACGATGGCACCAATAGTGCCGATTATTTGCTTAACGAAGTGCACATAACGCACATTGCTATTGACGGAGCAAACCGCAAATGGATGGGTACATTAAACGATGGTGCCTACCTTATATCGGCCGATAACCTGCAACAAGTGCAACATTTCACCAGTGCCAACAGTGCGTTAAGTTCTGATGTGATTAATAGCATCGCCATAAATCCCACAACAGGCGAGGTGTTTTTTGCCACCGACAATGGGCTTTGCTCTTATCAAGGCGATGCAACCGAACCGCAAACGGGCGACGATAGGCAGGCATACGCCTATCCCAACCCCGTTGAACCTGGCTATAAGGGGCTTATTAGGATAGTAAACCTTTCGCCAAATGCCTATATTAAAATTGTTTCGCCCAACGGAACGCTGGTAAAAGAAGGACGTAGCAACGGCGGAATGTTTACTTGGGATGCCACCGACCTTCGCGGACAGCGCGTTGTAAGCGGCGTTTACGTGGTGTTAGAGGCCACCGAAGAGGGTAAAAGCGGCGTGGCTTGTAAGGTAGCAGTGGTTAACTGATAGTTTTTTTCAATGCCTTTATAGGTATTAGCAATGTTATTTTGCGCTGATGTTCGTGCAAAATCAATTATCTTTGCATAGTTAAAGGGCCTTGTACGTTACAATATGTAATGTTCTGCAAGGTGCGTAAGCGCACTTATGTAGTGGCCTGTGTATGTAAATATTCATTCATTTGCCCATTTATTGGGCATGCGTTTTTAATCGATAAAGTAAGTATGAAAAGTAAAGTAATTGCATTTCTAGAATTGGCGTCTAACTTGCGCCAAACCGGTTTAAACCTCATCCGTGTGGCCATTCTTATCGTGTTTGTGTGGATTGGAGGCTTAAAGTTCACCCATTACGAGGCCGATGGCATCGTTCCTTTTGTTGCAAACAGTCCGTTTATGAGTTTCTTTTATGCAAAAGAAGCACCAGAATACAAGCAATATAAAAACAAAGAGGGCGAATTGGTGTTGAAAAACCGCCAATGGCACGAAGAAAACCGCACTTATGTATTCTCTTACGGACTTGGTTGCCTTATCATGAGCATTGGTATCTTGGTTTTCTTGGGTATGTTCTCACCAAAGATTGGCATTTTCGGCGAACTGCTCTGTATCATTATGACCTTAGGAACGCTGTCTTTCCTCGTAACAACGCCCGAATGTTGGGTACCCGATTTGGGAAGTGGCGAACATGGTTTCCCCTTGCTTTCGGGTGCAGGTAGATTGGTGATTAAAGACACTGTAATACTGGCAGGAGCAGTAACCTTGCTTTCTGATACGGCAGGTAAATTGCTTAAACAGCTTAAAAAATAAGCGGAAACATTTGTTGGTTTATAATAAAAAGCGTTCGAGAACTTAACTCGAACGCTTTTATTATGGGCTTAATTGACGTGTAGTCTTGGTTGATGAGCTGACAAATTAGCAAGTTAACGAGTAGACAAGTGGCTTAGTTAACGGGTTAACAAGTTGACGAGTGTTTCAGTTATAATCGAAACGAATTAGTTTTGGCATTAATTGTGCTATGGGATAGTTAGCATATATCGGGCGTAAGCATCAGTACAAAGCACCTTGTACTGACACTACAAGTGTCTTGTACTAGCACTACAAGCATCTTGTATTCACGCTACAAGTGTCTTGTACTCACACTACAAGCATCTTGTATATGTATTATCCCCTAAAAAGGCCCTGCTTGTAAGGAGTTAAGGAGTTAAGCCAAATGCCTATGTGGCGCAGCCATTTTTTCACTCTTTCACCTTTTCACCCT
>NZ_KV815118.1:138524-152658 GCF_001814145.1 Prevotella sp. HMSC073D09
TTCACCTTTTCACCCTTTCACCTTTTCACCTTTCTAATGTGCCTCCAACCAGTTGTTTCCCCAACCGCCATCGGCCACCAGGGGTACATCTAGCGGGTAGGCAGCTTGCATTTCTTCCATAACAATGCGTTCAACCAGTTCTTTTTCGTTAGGAAGAACGCTGAAATTAAGTTCGTCGTGCACCTGTAAAATCATCTTCGAGCGGATGTTTTCGCGTTGGAAACGTTGGAAAATGCGCACCATAGCCACTTTAATGATGTCGGCTGCCGACCCTTGTATGGGTGCATTGATGGCGTTGCGTTCGGCAATTCCACGCACGGTGGCATTGCTGCTGTTGATGTCTGGCAAGTAACGACGGCGGTGGAAGAACGTTTCTACATAGCCATTGGCCTTTGCCGTCTCCTTGGCTTGCTCCATATAGTCGCGCACTTGCGGAAACATCTTGAAGTATCCGTCGATAAGTTGCTTAGCCTCTGCGCGCTCGATGTTGAGCCTATCGGCCAAACCAAACACCGTTATGCCGTAGATGATGCCGAAGTTGGCGCGTTTAGCCTTCGTTCGTTCGTCGCGTGTAACCTCCGAAACAGGCTTATCGTAAATCTTTGCGGCCGTTGCAGCATGGATATCATAGCCTTCGCGGAAGGCATCGAGCATGTTGGCATCCTGACTAAGATGAGCCATAACGCGCAATTCAATCTGACTATAATCCGCCGAGAAGAACTCACAGCCCTCTTCGGGAATGAAACACTTGCGTATTTCCTTGCCATCTTCGCCGCGAACAGGGATGTTTTGCAGGTTGGGGTCGCTCGAAGAAAGTCGACCAGTGGCCGTAACAGCTTGGTTAAACGACGTGTGAATGTGGCCCGTGCGTGGGTTTATCAGTTTCGGTAATGCGTCTACGTATGTGCCGAGTAGCTTTTTCAGCGCACGATAATCTAGAATATGCGCCACGATGGGGTGCTTAGCGCGCAGTGTTTGCAACACCTCTTCGCTGGTAACATATTGTCCTGTCTTGGTTTTCTTGGGCTTATCAATGATTTTCATCTCGCCAAAAAGGATGTCGCCCACTTGTTTTGGCGATGCCACGTTGAACGTTTTGCCAGCCGCTTGGTAGATTTCTTGCTCCAATTGCAGCATGCGTTCGGTGAAAACTTGCGATGTTTCTTTCAGTGCAGCCGTGTCAATGCGCACGCCGTTGCACTCCATTTCGGCTAAAACAGGTATCAATGGCATCTCCACTTCGTTGAAAAGACGTTCCACACCAGCCTCAACAAGCTTGGGTTGAAGCGCGTTTTTAAGTTGTAGTGTTATGTCCGCATCTTCGCAAGCATAGGCGTACACCTCGCTAGGAGTCAGTTCGCGCATGTTTTTCTGCGTTTTTCCCTTCGCTCCGATAAGGGCATCGATGTGCACTGTTTCGTAGTTCAGGTACACTTCGGCCATGAAATCCATGTTATGGCGCAGTTCGGGTTGCAGCAGATAATGGGCAATCATGGTATCGAAGAGTGGTCCTTGCAGCATTATTCCATAGTTGCGAAGAACCTCTAAATCGTATTTTATATTCTGTCCTACCTTTAAAGTGTTTGGATTTTCGTATATATCCTTGAACTTATCCACGATGTTTTGCGCCTCGTTAGCCTGTGCTGGCACTGGTACATAGTAGGCTTTCTTCTCTTCAACGGCAAAACTAAGCCCCACCAATTGGGCATCAATGGCGTTGGTAGAGGTTGTTTCGGTGTCCAGACTGATTACATCGACAGCCGAAAGCAGGTTAACGAGGGCTTGAATGTCGGCCTCGGTCTGCACCAAATGATACTCGTGGGGTGTGGTTTCAATCGTTTGTCGATTGGCAACGGGTGCCGATTGGGGTTCGAACAAACTGTTGTCGACCTCTGCCATTGCTGGTTCGTCGAACAGCGAAAGCTGCCTGTTCTCCACCTTTTTAGGCTTTTCTGCCTTGTTTAGCAAGCGGTTGGCAAAGCTTTTAAACTCTAATTCGGTAAATATCTCTTGCAGTTTGGCCGTGTCTGGCTCTTTCAGTCGTAGCTGTTCGAGGTCTAATTCCAGTGGCACATCCGTTCGTATAGTGGCCAAGAACTTCGACATCTTGATGTCTTCAACGGCTCCTTCCACCTTTTCGCGCATCTTTCCTTTCAGTTGAGCAGTGTTTTCGAGCAGCTGTTCCACAGTTCCAAACTCGTTGATAAGCTTAGATGCCGTCTTTTCGCCTACACCTGGGCAGCCTGGAAAGTTGTCGGCCGAGTCGCCCATGAGGGCTAAGAGGTCGATAACCTGCAAAGGCGAAGATATGTTGTACTTTTGGTTCACCTCGTCGGGTCCCATCGTTTCGTATCCGCCGCCATGCCTTGGGCGATACATCCACACGTTGGGGCGCACCAGTTGGGCATAGTCTTTGTCGGGCGTTAGCATGTAAGTGTCAATGCCTTGCTCGCCGGCTTTCAGTGCAAGTGTACCGATAACGTCGTCGGCCTCAAAGCCATCTACTTGCAGCGAGGGGATGTTGTAGGCCGTAAGGATGTCTTTGATGATGGGTACAGAGCGTTTGATGTCTTCGGGTGTTGCCTCGCGTTGTGCCTTATATTGCGGAAAAGCTTCGTTTCTGAAAGTCAGTCCGTGGTCGAAAGCCACGCCAATGTGCGATGGTTGCTCTTTGTTTAGCACCTCGTTAAGGGTGTTACAAAAGCCCATTACGGCCGAAGTGTTAAGTCCTTTCGAGTTGATGCGTGGGTTATTGATAAAGGCATAATACGAGCGATATATCAAAGCGTAAGCATCTATGAGGAATAGTTTATCCATAAGTTTTATTGTTATATCGTGTAAAATTACGAAATAAAATGGGGTTAGTAACGATTTATTGTGTAAATTTGTGTCAAATTTGAGAATACATGGATTATTTGTCGACCATACGGACACCTATACATACCGAATTACAAGACTTTATCGCGCTGTTCGACGAGTCGTTGACCCACAAAGACGGACTGTTGGGCCAGGCATTAGAGCATGTTCGCGCCAAAGGCGGCAAGCGCATGCGCCCCATACTTATCTTGTTGATGGCAAAAAGCTTTGGCAAAGTTACACCAGTGGCGCAATATGCCGCTGTTGGACTTGAATTATTGCACACAGCGAGCCTTGTGCACGACGATGTGGTAGACGAGAGTGGCGAACGCCGGGGGCAAGCATCGGTTAACGCTTCGTATAACAATAAGGTGGCGGTGCTGGTTGGCGATTATATTCTCTCAACGGCCTTGCTTAACATTGCACGCACAAACGATTGCGACATTGTTTGCGATTTGGCCGAACTGGGTCGCACGTTATCGAACGGCGAAATACTGCAACTAACCAACATTGCCAACACCAACTTCTCGGAAGAGGTGTATTTCGAGGTGATAAAACAAAAGACGGCCGCCTTGTTTGAGGCTTGTGCCGTGGTTGGAGCAAAGGCTGGAGGAGCCGACAAGCAAGTTGTTGAGGCGGCTCGCGCCTTTGGACGCAACGTGGGCGTTATCTTTCAGATTCGCGACGACATCTTTGATTATTACCAATCGGCCGACTTAGGCAAGCCAACGGGCAACGATATGGCCGAAGGTAAGCTAACTTTGCCCGTGCTTTATGCGCTTAACACCACCGGCGATAGCCAAATGGCGGCCTTGGCGCGCAAGGTAAAGGCTCGAAACGTGTCGGCCGAAGAGATTGCACTGCTGGTGGAGTTTACCAAAAACAACGGCGGAATAGCCTATGCCGAACAAAAAATGGCCGAATGTAAGGCACTTACCGATGGGTTTATCAACCAATACATTGCTCAGCCACAACTGCAAGATGCTTTGAAAGCATACGTTAGCTTTATAATAGATAGAAACAATTGATAAAAGTTTTCCTTGTGTATGAGCACACTATGACTAAGGAAAACACGCCAAATCAACAGCTTACAAATTACAGACTTCAATAACTTAACATAACCAAACACGGCCATAAGGCCATTATTTAACAATTAAATTAGATAGCATGAGAGAATTTAGACGCTTTGGGTACCTAATGTTAGGTGCCTCTTTGGTGTTCGGTGCGGCCGCTTGTGGCTCGTCGAACGACGACAAGCCCACTATTCCAGGTGGAACAGACCCAGGGAAAAAGACCGAGATTAACACCGAACTGACCCCCGAACAGAAAAAGCTTGAGTTGGACAAAACCGCTAAACGCGCCTTGGCAATGGTTAAATCAACCGACTTTAACAACATTGAGAACATTGCCAACTATGTACACGACAACCTTTCGAGCGAACATGCCACGGCAAAGATTAGCAAGTGGTGGAAGGACAAGCTGAAAAGCTTTTGGACCGACCTTGGTAAACGCGAGAAGGACATGAAGGTAATGCAGCGCATGATAGACCTTTCGCAGATAAAAGGGCACTTTACAGTGGTGAACGGACAATGGGTTAGGCAGGATGCCAACGACTTGCAGTTCGTCTTTAACGACAATAACGGCAAGGAATGTGTGCTTAAACTTGTGCTTTCGGGTAAGCAAACCAATATGTACGTGCCTTTCTTGGACGATGAAGAAAGGAAATATAAAGGCAATGGACATTACGATCATACAAAGATTGAAACCAAATTAAACATCCCCGAACATGCAACACTTACGCTTACGCAGGGCGGAAACACCTTGATGACGGGCGAATTGAACACCAAGGTATCTACAAACGGCACACTCGACGTGGCAAAAGACAATATCGAGGCCAACTGCAAGCTAACCATCAACAACTATGTAGTGGAGGTTAAGCGCGCTTTGTTCGAGGCAGCTAAGGGTGCAAAGGCCGAGGCCGCCGTCACTATTGGCAACCAAAAGCTGTTCGACATGGTGATTTCTGCTAATGGTAAAGCCAACAACGACCGCATTCAGAGTGTAGGAGAGGTAAGTATGGCGTTCGATATTTTGGGTGAAGTGCAGTTCAGTGAAGTGCAGTTCAAAGGTAAGATAGACGATGGCAGCACGTTTAACAAATGGTACAGAAAGCTTGAAGAAGGTGGTATGTTTAAGAACAACAGCTTTGTTTATTACACCGAGAACGAATCCAAGGGATTTGTAGAACAAGCCAATAATCACCTCAATGCTGGTTTATTCTTAAAGGGTTCTGATAAGCGTAGTGCCAATATCGAGTTAGCAGTATTTGCAGAACAAGTACACGACAATTTAACACTAGAGTATAAAGTGATGTGGAAACCCTATGCTTTGTTGAAGTTTGACGATAAAACTAGCTATGGTTTTAACGACTACTTTACGAAGAAGAACTTCCCCGACGTGTACAAGCAGGCTAGCGACTTGATTAAATCGTTCGAAAGAATGTTCAATAAGTAACCTTAATGCCATTGCCCTAGGCCCTTAGTTGGTCTTGGGCGATGCGTATTTATAGCGTGATAGAAATGGTATCGAAACTACATCGCCTTGTTAGTACAGCTGTACGAAGGCGCGTTTCCTTACCATTTCTATTTTGTTTTGAAACCACATTGCCTTGTAGTACAGCTGTACGAAGGTGCGTTTCCTTACCATTTCTATTTTGTTTTACTGCCGCTTGTGTGGGCTTTTCTTGCTTATTGCATGGCAGAACCACCAAACGCCAAGCCAACAACAACTTTTTACCCTTAACCCTCCATCATTATTCGCCACTTAGCCCACCACATAAAGCCCCGAACATGGTTTGCCTTGCTCTTCGCCACAGCCCTTTTGCCGGCCGAAGGGCAAACAGCCGACACGCTGAAAGCCGCAAACTTACGTAACGTGGACATCGTTGCGCCGCGTTTACGGGGCAAGTTGCGTGCCAATGCCTTAGGGCAAATAACGCTGAACCTCGACTTTCTGAACGACATGCCTAAGCTATTTGGCAATGCCGACCCGCTGCGCTATGCCCAATCGCTGCCCAATGTGCAGACTAATGGCGAGCTAGACGCCGGCTTACACATCGAGGGATGCGACAATGCACACAACGAAATGAGCCTTAATGGTGTGCCAGTGCATAACGCCGCCCATCTGTTGGGCATCTTTTCCGTTTTCAACGCCAGCCATTATGCACAGATGCGCTTTTCGCCCACAGCGGTTTCGGCAGGTCATGCCAACAGATTGGGCGGCTTTGTAGACCTTTGTTCGCCCGATACCATTGCCCATAAGCTTGGCGGGGAGGGCAGTATCGGGCTTATTTCCTCGCAAGCCACCCTGCGCGTGCCCATCAATGGCCAGATGGAACTAACGCTTTCGGGTCGTTCGGCCTACATAAACCTGCTTTATCATCGTTTGCTGAACATGAACGAAATGGCCTTAAAATATGGCTTTTACGATGCAAACGTAACGTGGACTTACCGTCCCGACGATAACAACATGCTGCGAATAGACTATTACAGCGGACAAGACGATGGCGAACTAAACGAAAAAATATCTGTGTATAAAGGCAAAATGAAGTGGGCCAACCATTTGGGCGCACTGCATTGGACAAGGCGCATGGGCCGAACAACGTTGCAACAAACGGCCTACCTCTCTGCTTATGGCAATGATTTCTATACAGGATTTGAGAACACACACTTGCGTTTGCCCTCTTCTATCACCGATTGGGGCTACAAGGCGCACCTCTCTTTTGCGCCATTAAGCCTACATGCCGCCGTGGTTTACCATCGTTTGCAACTTCAATCGCCCGAAGTGAGCGGCGATAGGCAGTACATCAACCCTGCACCACAACGCCAACGCACACTGGAAACGTCGTTGGGAGCCGACATGGCCCTACCATTGGCCGAACAACTGAAACTAACAGGCGGCCTACGAGCCACAATTTATCGCTCGCCCGATGCCACTTTCTACGGCCTAGACCCCCTTTTGCATCTTGTTTGGCAGTCGCCCGTGGGTGCATTCCTCGTCAGTGGGGCCATCAAGCGTCAGTACCTCTTTCGTACGGGGTTCTCTTCGCTCAATCTTCCCAGTGAGTTTTGGCTCTCATCGTCGGCCGTTCATCGTCCGCAACGCGCCATCAACCTCTCGGCCAACTATCGCACCGCCTTGTTTAAAGGTGCATTTCAGCTTACGGCAGGCGTTTATCACAAGTGGCTTTACCATCAACAAGAATATGTTAGCACGCCGTTCGAGGTTATTTTCAACCCATCTGACAACGTAAGTAAACACCTTGTTGAGGGCCAAGGGCGCAATTATGGCGCGCATGTGATGCTTGAAAAACGTTCGGGCTACCTAACGGGATGGGTTAGTTACGCGTGGGGTAGGGCGCAACGGCATTATCCCGGCACAGCTTTGCTTGGTGAATATCCCGCCAGTCATGAGCGTGTGCACGAACTTAACGCCGTGGCCGCATACCAATTAAGCCCTCGTTGGCGTTTAGCTGCAACGTTGGTGTGGGCCAGTGGTACGCCATTCACCGCCCCAGAGAACTTCTACATACTCGATGGCAACCTTGTTTCGCAGTTCGGACCGCACAATGGGGCCAGGCTTAGCACCTATGTTCGGCTCGACCTCTCGGCCAACTACCTGCTATATAGTCGCAATGGCCGCGAACATGGCCTTAACCTCTCGGTATATAACGCCAACATGCGGCGCAACGACTTGTTCTGGCGCATACGTATAGACGGCGATGGCTATTCGTATAGGCCGCTATCGTTCATGCCCCAGCAAATGCCTTTTCTCCCATCCATCAGTTATTTCTTTAAGTTTTAGGCCATGTACAGGTTATTATTCCCATTATTGTTGGCGTTTTTTTGCCTTAGTTGCGAAGAAACGGAGGTGAAACAAGCCCCCGCGCAGCTGGTGGTTGAGGGCTGGATAGATAGTGGCGGCTTTCCCATTGTGAAGTTAACCACCACCGTTCCCATATCAAAGCGGTTGCAATCAACCGATTCGCTCGACCGCTTTTTGTTGCGTTGGGCCAAAGTAACGGTGAGCGACGGCACGCGCGAAGTGGTGCTTACGGGCATGCCCCATAGGGATTATTTCCCGCCTTACATCTATACCACCTCCGACATGCGGGGCGAAGTGGGCAAGACTTATACGTTGCGTGTGGATTTTCAGAACTTTCATGCCCATGCCGTAACCACCATTCCCAAGCCGGTTGCCCTTACAAGCATCAAGGCGGAAGAGCTTTCGCGGTTTCCAGGTTGGTATAAACTGCGTGTAGGGTTTACGGATAACCCTGCCACAACCAACTATTATAAGGTTTTTGTGCGGCAGTATAGTTATAGCCAAGACTTTCATTCCACTTATCTCGGCACCTACAACGACCGCCTTTTACCTTCGAAGGCCTCTATTTTGGTTAACAATTCGCGGCAAAACGTAACCAGTCCCAACGCCACTTTCTTTAAGCGATATGAGTTTGTAACGATTAAATTCTGCCATATCGACTCTGTTTCGTACGAGTTTTGGAAGAGTATGGACGACTATCAAGGCGAAGGGCGCAATCCACTTTTTAACTCGATGCAGAACATCCGCACGAATATTCACGGCGGTTTGGGCTATTGGTGTGGCTATGGTGCATCTTACCACACGATTGTTGTTGAGGGCTGATAGGCTTTTCGGGCGTTGGTTGGCGTTTGGTTTGTTTTTATTTTTAATTCCGTTGGTGTTAAAATAGGGGGAATATTTATGTATATTGAATTTTAATTCCTATATTTGCAACACGCTGGGTAGAATTACTTTATTCTAAGTACTCATCGTCCAGTAGGTAATCAACATTCTAACACTAAACCACAATTTATGAAAAAACAATTATTTTTTGCAGCCTTAGCTGCATGTTTCTATTCTTGTTCGGATAGCCCGATGGCATACGAACCTATTAAAAATGACCATTCAAGGAGTGAGTTGCAATTAAGTTTGAAACAGGCAACAGCCTATGCTAATCTTTTTTACGAGGGATTATCACGCAATGATAGCTCTTATGTTCCTACCAGGGCTGTTTCTGATAGTAAAATAGGAAAGATTGACTATTTGGTTGAAGGAAACGATACATTGCTTTATGCTGTTAACTACTCAGGGGGTAATGGTTATGTTATACTTTCTGGGAGCAATACTTCTTTTCCCATTGTAGCTCATTCTGGTACAGGAACATTAAGTTTCAATGATGTTAATCCCGACAATCCTTTATATTCACTAATCAATAGTTATAAGTTGCGTGTTAAAGGTGAATTGCATGATCAATCTTTAACTAAACAAAAATATTTTGATGAATGGAAAGATTTAGGAAAGGATGGATATTCTTATGAAGTTGTATTAACGAATACCGAACCAAAAGAAACACGAGGTAGGAGAAGGTATTCATCAGGAAAGAAATCAATATATCCTTATACTGGTAAGGATTTGGATGTATGGCATCAAGGTGGAGGATATAATTATTATGCTGATAATAAGTATTATATAGGTTGTCCTGCAATTGCAATAGGTATGTTGATGTACGATACGTCACAACGCCCTAATGGGAGTATGACTACTACAAAACCACAATTTCTTTATTCAGATAAGTATGATATAACTAATATAGATGGTGCGGACTTGGCACGTCGACTGAGACAAATTGCCGATAGTATCCCTGGGTATTCGTTTGGACCAAAAGCTAGTGGTGCATTACCAGATAATATCACAACAGGTCTTCACAAATTGGGTTATAACCAGGCACAAATTGTGCCTTATGATTTTGAACTTCTTTATACTAACTTGAATTTTACGAGAAAAGGATATTTTGGTGATGATTTAAATTGCAATCGAGGTTTACTTATTTTTGGCTATTCACCATATAACACTGGGCATATTTGGTTCTGTGATGGTTATTACGAGCAATCTTACACTGTTAGAAAAAAATTTTTAGGAATGACAATCAAGACCTGGACAGAATATGATGATCGTGTTTATATGAATTGGGGCTTTGGTAAAAATGCTGGAAATGGTTGGTATTGTGCCACTGAAGATTTTTGGGGTTCATTGGATGGTGCCCATATGCCATATTATTTGAATGTTTATATGTTCATTAATTTGTCTCATTATGAATATCGCTAAACTACGCATCTCGATGGCATTCTTGTTCGGTTGCCTAATCTTTTCATCGTGCACTACCTGCAATGAATATGACTATCAGCCTACGATAGCTGCTCTTCGGCAGAACACGATTTTACTTTCGCTGCTAGACGCCAAGGGGCAAGCTTACGATTATGAGTTGTTGATGCAGAAAAAAAACTTCTCTGTCTATGGCTTGCAAAGCAAGCAAGGTTTCTCCGTGCGCATCAACGCAGACAATAGCTTGGGAGAGAAACGTTTGGAGTTTATTGCTGAACTGCCCGACGAAAAAGACATGACCTATAACGCCAACCGCTCGCATGGCGAAGGCTATGCTACAACGCAATTGAACATCGAGGGCAAAACCATCGACCTCCGCATTGATTTTGTTTATGGCGCGGCAGAAGATAAAGATATGTTGGCCGACAGTAGCATCGCGATTGAACGAATATTTTACAATGGGGTGGAGATTAAACCCAGGAAAACTTCATACCCACAGTTCTTGCTCACCTTGCAGAAAGACGATAAGGGCGATTTCCATATTGTAGAATGAAATTAAAGAAAGAGGTGAAGACGCTTGCGAAAGCCGTTTTCACCTCTTTCTTAATTTATTAATGGGGTTATTTTGCTCTTTATTCTTCGCGTATCGTCCTTAAATGTACCTAACGCATGTAAATTAACCCGCGGTGATGTAGCTTTGTGTGCAGCCTTTAAAGTCTCTTTATGCCATTTCTTAGCTTTTACCTATGTGCGACCTTGTAGATATATGCCAGTTAGAGATGGCAATGGATGCCATTTGTATCATCCAATTGAAATATGCAGTGCAAGTAAAGCGTTAAGGATTGACGTGTTGGTAGTTTGCTATGGGTAAACAATAGAGCAAACGGGATATTAACCGTCGATCAGGTTGACATGTTAGTATCTTAATAGCACGTTTACGGCTCTTTTTCTTTGTGTATATGCCCTTTTATCTTGTGGGTAAAACCACAAAATTAATGCGTTTACGGCCCTTAAACGCATTGTCGTGCAATTTCCAGTGGTCTATTCTTATTCTTTCTGTACCCTGGTTTTTAATTTGCTTTTGGTGGTCTGTTCGAAGGTGTTTGAACCGCTAGAAGTGTAAGAATTTAATATTTTCAGCACGTTTTTTGGCATTTTGGCTGCCATTCTTGCCAGCCAATCGCCCACTTTGGTCGCAAATATTCAATTCTCAGGCGAGTTGACATTTGTGCAAAATGCGGTTTAATGTATTGCCCTTTGTGAGTTGTAAGGTGGTGAGTAGTGGGTTTTAGGGTTTTGATGCAGATTGTTCAAAGAATCTTTACATAAATTTTATATTGCTTGCCAATTGCAAAAAATAGTCGTTCGACCAGATGTTGAGTTCCATAGGATTGCGAACAAAGGGTAAGACATCGGCTTTCACTTGATTGATGTCGGCTGTTGAAAGTCGTTGTTTCAGCTTTTCAAGAAACAATTCCTTGCTTATGTCTTCTTGATTAAACTGCAAGGTTCGCTCGTGCAGATGATTGAAATCGAGTGGTGTATTGTGGCGTATGTACCATTCAAAGTCGTACCAATCGCGCCCTTTTACTCTATTTTTCCATGTTCGGTAAAGCAAAGCGTGTATCTTTCCTGCAAAAAGGTTGGGCAAGGTATAGCAACGAACCATGAACGACTTTGGCAATAGCAGAAGTTTTTGCTCTGTGTTGAATTTCAAAGGGGGCTGAGTATCAACTTCAATCTTGATTTTTACAGACTTTTCTGTCTGAAAGGTAACATCGTAAACATCGGTGTTATCTTTCAAAAAGGCCGATTCAACCTTGCAAAAGGCTTTCTTGTCTTTCTTCGTTATTTCTACTTTTCGGCCAACTAAGGCAAACTCGTCGATGATTGGTTGGAAGTATCGGCTGAAATCGAATGCTTTGTTTGGCGCAAGAAGTGAAAAATCCATGTCTTCTGAAAAGCGTTGAAGTCCGTGAAATATGCGAAGACATGTACCGCCATAGAAAGCTGCTTCGTCGAAGAAACCACCATTGTAAAGACCAGCAAGTATTATCTGCTGATTTACTTCGAATGTGGCATTGCGCTTTTGCTGTTCGGTTGTCTGTTCGTAAGCCGATAGCATGAGGTTGTATATTTCGTTCATCGGTTTAAGTAATTAATGAGCGTTTGTATAGACTTACCCTTCTTGCCAACCTTGGCGTATTGCTCAAAGATGGTGAGGTTCATCTTACGCAGTTCGTCGATATTCATGCGTATATCTTGTTCTAGATACACCTCAACATCTTTTAAATATCGCAGATTTACCAACGGCGAGTTGGCAATGAGGTCGCATAACGCCTTTTCAGGCGTTGCTATGAGGAACGAATAGCTTTGCTTATTGATGTTGGTTACGCCTATATGAAAGGCGTTGCGATTGATGGATGTGTAGTCGAATAGGCCAATGGGCGTGTTGAAACTGCGCGAATGCTTTATCGTCATCGACTGAATGGTGTAGACGGTTTCGGGTATCAGTCCATAATATCTTAGGGCCGAGGACATGGATATATACGATGGGGCATAGATATGGTTGGCAATTAGCTCTGTTGATAGTGCTACGCGCGATACCTTTGGGTTGACAACGTAAAGTCCCTTCTTTAATCGGATGAGCTTTCCACCTAGTTCAAGGTTGCGCACCTTTTGGTTGCCTGCCTTCATTTCGGGGTATAACGAGGAGAGGGCAGACGTGCTTATCGGGATGTTGCCAATGTGTTCTAAGCCATTAATCATGCTGCAAAGATAGCTAAAAACTGAATAGGAAACTAATTTTTCTTTGTTTTACTGTTCAATTTATGGCTATTTTTAGCGGCAATTAACCATAGTTCGGGGTTTCATAGACCTTTTTTTCGCGTGCTTGGCCTTTGGCTTGGCACGTAAAAAATGGTGGTGAAACAGACATTACCGTCTCTTTCACCACCATAACAGTGCCTTAATAGCACGTTTTGCCCTTTTGCTTTGCGCGTAAGGGCGTTACGTAATGCTATCCGCCGAATATCATACCTACTGTTGCATAGATGCGTGTGCGGTCTTTAAATGCGTCGTTGTGCGACTTGTAGTGCCGTAAACCAATACCGCAAGTTGGTCTGAAGTTGCCTTTGCCGATGTGCATCATTACCCCTAGGTCGTAATAATGGTAGTTCCAGGCATCGCTTTTGCCAAGCTTTGTGCCTGCACCAATGCGTGCATCGATGCTGCAAAGGTCGTTTTTAACGAAGGTATAGCCGGTGTTCAGCCCCAGCGTGTAGTTGGTTGAGTAGTCTTTCTTGCCGTCTACTTTGAATAGTGCCACAGCTGCCTCACCTTGCAGGTTGGCAAAGAAACGACTAGTGATGTTCCAACCAATGGCCGAAGTAAGTTCATAGGGTCTGAATTCCTTTGCAAACCTACTGGTTTGCACCCTCAGCTCTGTTCTTATCAGCTTTCTTTTTTCGTCCCCTCCTTCTGATTGTTGGGCCATTGTGTGAAAGCATGGGAACGAAAGCAGAAATAATGTTGTGAATAACTTAGTTTTTAGGTTCTGCATGATGTACTATTTCTTGGAAGTTTGTGATTGTTTAATTTAAAGTTGTTTGCCAAAAGCTTTTCTGTTGGGGAAAGGTAAAATATTATTCTACTCAATCAAACGGTTTAGTACTTTTTAACTGGAATTATAACCAAAGTAAGTTCGATTTAGAAGAACTTCTTGAAACGTTTATTAAGGCGAGTACCCAATCATTACGAGCAATCGTTCGGCTTTCGGCAGTAGTGAACGTACGTGTTTTCTGTGTCGTTGCCCATGCGCGTGTACACGTATCGATTATTTTTTGTCTATTTTTCAGTGTAAAATTTAACATGAAGAGTGCCCTTTTTGTCCGCCAATTGCCTACCTTGCCGCAAAAAATCGATTCTCGCGAGGGTTTGTTTCGTTGCAAAAAGGGGGTAGTTCTTGGATGTGGAAGAATGAATATTTATTACAACAAACCGCCGTTTGCACCAACTTTCGGGCCATTTTTAGCTAAATGTGGTGCAATATGCCGCTAGATGGAGTGCGTTTTGGTGCTAAATGGAGTGCGTT
>NZ_KV815118.1:152758-188911 GCF_001814145.1 Prevotella sp. HMSC073D09
TTTTGGTGCTAAATGCAAGGTAAAATGGTGCTAATTGCAGTGCAAAATGGTGCTAAACGCAAGGTGAAAAGCATAAAAATACACCGCAATTGTATAAACAAAACCTTTCAGAGCCATGAAAAATAGGGCTAGAGAGGGCAAAATGGGCATCAAAAAGTGGGGTTTTGGTGGCTAAAAGCAGGTAATTGGACTTTAAAAATTACGAGCTGGCGACCAAAATAGAAAGGTAAAAAGGTGCAAAATGCGGGTCGTAGGCTTAAAAATTGACAAGTCCCAAGAGATGGAAGGGTAGAAAAAGTGGCTTTTTACCTACTTTTTGACCTGTATTTTCTCTAGAACGGAGAGAAAATTAGAATGGTATTGTAAAATAAATGATAAAGATTTAAGTTTTTAAGTTAGTAAGTTGATGAGTTGATGTGTTCGGGAGTTGTTGGCTTTTCGTGAATTTATAAGCCAGTAAGTTGATTTGTTTAGTACTTCGTACATGAGCGGAGACCTTTATCTTAGTTTTGCATCACATAGATATGATTGGCAATTAACTCTGTGGATAGTGCTACGCGCGATACGGTTGGGTTGACAACGTAAAGTCCCTTCTTTAATCGGATGAGCTTTCCACCTAGTTCAAGGTTGCGCACCTTTTGGTTGCCTGCCTTCATTTCGGGGTATAACGAGGAGAGGGTAGACGTGCTTATGGGGATGTTGCCAATGTGTTCTAAACCATTAATCATACTGCAAAGATGGCTAAAAACTGAATGGCAAACTAACTTCTCTTTGTTTTGCTGTTCAATTTATGGCTCTTTTTAGTGGCAATTAATTGCTTAAAACGTTCGTTATGGTGTTTTTGCCGGGTGATTTTGATGATATGTAAAAGTTAAAAAATATAGTTTTTTCTGTTTGTGTTGTTATTTTTTTTATATTTGCAATGTGCACTTTAACGCTTAATTCATAGTGTATCAATTAGCGCACAAACTAGTAATTATCTTCATTCTAACATTAAATTATCCATTATGAAACACCCATGACAATTTGATTATCGTCAAAGCGAATGTAAATATTTAGTTTAAGTTACCTTTGCTGCAAAGTGTTAACTTCAAAAAATGAACTATGGCATATTTGGAATTCGCTCGGTTTGAATCGCACGCAGTTGCGGTATGGACATCCACAAGAAGGTTGTGGTTGCGACAATAAGGACACTTGTTCACAAAGAACGTTGGATGTTTGAAACTTTCACTAACTCTTTGGTACAGATTACAACAAGTTTTCTTTTGTCTTACCTCTGATAATAACTAAATAACTGTAAAATCTCTACTTTTAAGGAAGGTTCTAAAAGATGGTCTTCTCTGTATTTGGTGAGCAGATTTCACTTACTTATTGAAGGAGTAGGATTGATTATGCTATTGGCAAATAAGTGAAAGATGCTGAACAAAAGCAAGAAGACAGTGAAAGGCTATGCATGAAATAGGCATTGTTCCTTATCGAGGGATTTTTAGAACAAGCCTTAAGTTTGTAGACCACAAAATGTTTGCTTATGAAAAAAAGTGTTTTAATGGCATTGGCCATACCATTCCTGCTACTCGCATTTGTGGGTTGCAGCAAGGATGATGCGGAAAAAAGCGACTTAAAGGTTCGTTTCAAAGTATTGAATGCGAAAGGGGAAGAAACGAGCGTGTTCAAACATGGTGAGGACATTCTCTTTGAACTGACGGTAATGAATGAAGGCGAAAAACCTGTGGAGGCATGGAAAATAATAGACTTGCGCGATGTGTTCCATGTATACACCTCAGACGGAAAAGACATGGGAAAACCGTGGGATGAAATTTACGATCCCTTTTATGTGATGAGGTATATACCTGCACATGGGGATTTTAATTGGCTTTGCAGTTGGTTAGAGAAGAAAAACTTTTTTGTACAAAAACGTCCGAGAACCGCCTTACCTGTTGGTGATTATGTGGCACGGTTCAACGTAACGTTAGAGAATAAACACATGGTTGAATGTAAGGTGAATTTTAAAGTGGAATAAATTATGAAGAAGACAATCTTTACCTTTATGACCTGTCTCTTTATTTATGTGCTGTTTATACGCTAGTTGAAACAAAGATTACCTTCTCTGTATTTTTTAGAATCTGCCAGAACAGCTGTTCTGGCAGGTTGTTAAAGGTGACATGCCTGGTAATAACAAACCAATCGGGCAAGTTAATGAGAAGAACATGTGTCAATTTAAAAAATATAGAGAAGGTAATTTTTGGAACCAGCCATGATGATAGTTGTCTATCCGTCTAGAACTGGAAGTAGATAAACGGCTGTATGGCGCTGCTTTTTACCTGTATAACGATATAAATAACGATAACTAGGAATAGTGCGCACACCACCACATTGCAGCGGCGCAGGCCGGCTATGATGCCCTCTTGCCAGCGATTGGGTATGTAATGGGTGATGAAACCAAAGAGCATCAGGGCCAATACGTACTTGTAGCCGTGCAAAATGGGGACGAAGAGGTCGGCGCGGAAGTCGGTAAAGATGCGGTTAAGCATCATCTTGCTGGTTTCGAAAGACAGGTTGCGGAAGAACAACCATGTGAAACACACGAAATGGAAGGTGATAAAGATGGCCAAAGGACGGCGAATGCCACGGCTGACATAGCCGCGCGGATGCTTTAACAGCCCTTGCGAAAACAACTTGTGCACGGCTAAGGCCACGCCATGCATGCCACCCCAGATGATGAAGTTGAGGCTTGCACCATGCCAAAGGCCGCCAAGCAGCATGGTAAGGATGAGATTGAAGTACTGCCTTATCTTTCCTTTGCGGTTTCCGCCCAATGAGATGTAGATGTAATCGCGTATCCAAGTAGAGAGCGATATGTGCCAACGCCGCCAAAAGTCGCTGATGTTGGTGGCGGCATAGGGCGCGTTGAAGTTTAAAGGGAAGTGGAAACCCAGCAATAAGGCAATGCCAATGGCCATATCCGAATAGCCAGAGAAGTCGCAATATATCTGCATGGCATAGCCATAGATGCCCAAGAGGTTTTCTAAACCGCTGTAAAGACCAGGATTGTCGAAGATGCGGTCTACAAAGTTGAGGCTGATATAATCGCTTATTACGGCTTTTTTAAACAGTCCGATGAGGATAAAGAACAGTCCACGGGCGAACATGTCGCGCGTAATGGTTAGCGGTTGGCGTATCTGTGGCGCAAAATCGCTGGCGCGAACGATGGGACCGGCCACCAATTGGGGGAAGAACGACACGTAAAAAGCATAGTCGAGCAAGGAGGGTAGGGGCTTTAAGTGGCCGCGATACACGTCGATGGTGTAGCTAAGACTTTGAAATGTGAAGAAACTGATGCCCACGGGCAAGAAGATGTCCCAGGGTTGGAAGTTGTGTTCTAGCATGCGCGCCACCATTCCAACGAAGAAATTGGTGTACTTGAAGTAGCCTAACAAACCTAGGTCGATAACCAAACTCAATGTAACAAACAGCTTTCCCAGCCCTCGACGTTCGCGATAACGGTGTATGAGGTTGGCTAAGAAGAAGTCGCTGATGGTAACTAGCGCGAGCAAGAAAAAGTACAAACCGCTGCTTTTGTAGTAAAAGTAGTACGAAAAGGCGGTTACGAAGAGCAAACGTGCCGTAAGACGGCGTTGCAAGCACATGTAGACGAAGGCGAACCCCAAGAAAAGCATGAGGAAAAGACCCGTCGAGAAGATGAGCGGCTCGTCGGAATTGTAGGTGAGAAGGTCGGTAACACGGTGTATCTCTGCGGCGTGTTGCTTGGTGAATTCGGCAATTTGGTCGGCATAGTACGACACTTTCTCGACGAATTCGGACAGTTGTTTAATCATTTCTTTTCTATTGCTTTGCGTCTAACATAGTTTTTGTACCCCTCTTTAAACGAAGGGAACATCTTCCTGGCCAGTTCTTTACCGCCCTTGTAGTTGAGGTGGGTGTAGTCTTTGTTGGCATAACTGCGTTCTACCAGCGTTTTTACGCTGCTTTCTCCACCCATAGCCTCGAAGAAATTGAGGAAAGCCACCTTCATGTCGGCCGCCATTTGCTGTTGCAGGGCCACCAGTTGCTTTACTTCTTTCATCGTTTGTATGCCGTTGGGCGAGCGTTGGTCGCGGTCGGGAACGCTTACTACCAATATCGATGCTTGTGGAAAGGTTTGCCGCATCAGCTCAATCACCTTCTTCATCTTCGTTGTATAGCCCTTCATCACGCTCAATGGGTTGCCGGGAACGGCCACGTTCAGGCCGAAATGCAGCACGATAAGGTCGTAAGGGCGCAGTCTGCTGAAATCTTGCAGGCGGTGTGTGGGTATCTTGGCCAGCGTTAATCCAGGCGAACCGCGCATGGAGAAGTTATCGAGCGTTACGCCTTTGTCGCCGTCTAGCGTTAGTCCGTACAGGAAAGTGCCACTTCCCACGCCCTTAAAGGCAAAGCCAATGCTGTTGAGCGAGTCTTTAACTTCTAGCTTTTGCACGGCGGTAGAGCCGGTAAACTTATGTTCGCTGATGTGCCCTTTGCCGTCGTTGCTCTTGATGGTTACGCTAGTGGGGGTGTGAAAGTATAGCGTTGATATGGTCCAATTTTGGGTATGGGCGTAGTTTTTGGTGCCGCTCACCTTTATCCACGAGCCTTCGCGTGGTGCGAAATAGCGTTCGTTGATGCCTTGTTTTGAGATGTCGAAGGGCTTTTTGGCCACGGCATACTCGGTAATGCCACTATATTGCTGCCTGATGGATATGCGGTTTTGCTGCATTCGCGACCCCGTGTCTACCCATCCCACGCCACATCCGCCCCATGTGCGTTGGAACAGCTCGCGTAAGTCGGCCGTTAAGATGTCGCCTTCGATGTACGAGTCGCCGAAATAGGCGATGCGCACGGGCCTGTCGAGCTGATTAACCTTGGTTAGCTGACTGTAAAAGTGGTCCATTCCGCCAGCCGCTCCGCTCGAATAGTCGAAGATAGGCTCCACACCCTTTGTCCACACTTCCTTAAAATGCAGGGCGGCACCCTTCTTGGTCTGCACCATGATGGGGTGGGGAGGCGTTGTTGGCAGCACGTCTACTTGCTTGCCATCGTTTTCGGGCACCACTTGACTCAGTATGTTTACTTCGCGCAGCTGCGTACCGCCTATCGAAAGCGTGGGCAGTTGGTGCATAAGCAAGAGCGCGGCCACGGTTATGGCTACGAGGATGAAGGTTCTTGCGGGTGGGTTCATTTGCTGTTACTGTTGTTAGGGGGCGTTTTTTTTAGAAGAATTTTGTTTCTTCGCCGTTTATTTCGCTTAGCAGTAGGTTGGCCAATCGGCTGGTGCCAAGGCGGAACCACTTGTTGGTTAGCCACTTTTCGCCCAACACTTCTTTCACGATGGTGTAGTAGATGATGGCGTCCATCACGGTGTTGATGCCGCCAGCAGGCTTAAAGCCAATCTGTATGCCTGTTTTTTCGTAATACTCTTTGATGGCCTGACACATCACGTAAGCAGCCTCTGGCGTTGCCGAAACCTTCTCTTTACCCGTAGAAGTCTTGATGTAGTCGGCTCCGGCATACATGGATAGCAGGGATGCTTTCTTGATGTTGGATGCCGTTTTGAGGTCGCCAGTTTCGAGAATAACCTTCATTGGCCTTTCGCCGCAGGCCTGTTTCAGCTCGGCAATGTCGTCGCACAGCTCTTCATAGTTGCCCGAAAGGAACTTGCCTACGGGCATAACGATGTCTATTTCTGTTGCGCCGTCGCGTACGGCAAGTGCAGTTTCGGCCACTTTTACCTCGATAACGGCTTGCGAAGAGGGGAAACTACCCGATACGCAGGTTACTTCTACGCCTTCCACTTCAAGCGTTTCGCTGGCCACTTCGGCAAAGCAGGGATACACACACACGGCTGCCACGTGGGGAAGTTGCGGGTAAGCGTTTTCAAATTGGTTAACGCGGTCTACGAAAGCCATTACGCTGGTGTCCGAATCGGTGGTGCTGAGCGTGGTTAGTTCGATGCTGCCGAAGAGGAATTTCTTTACTTCGGGCGTGTCGTTAGCCAGTGTTTTCTCGGCGATAATGGTTTTAACGGCCTGCTGCACCTGCGCATCGTCTAGCTCGGTGGTGTATTCTTGCAGGGTTTTCTCGTACTTGCTCACCTCTTCTTCGTGGTGATGGTGTTCGTGTTGATGGTTATGTTCGCTCATATTTCCTTATTTTTTTAGTTTTTCGTTGTTGATGTGGCGTGTTTTGTCGCGCCTTGTTTTCTTCTCGATGTTGCGCCTTAGCTCTTCTTCGAGGTTCACTCCTGTTTGGTTGGCCAAGCAAAGCAGCACCCATAAAACGTCGGCCATCTCGTCGCCCAGGTTTGGTTCTTCTCCCTGTTTAAAGCTTTGGTCGCCGTATATGCGTGCCATTTGGCGTGCCAGTTCGCCCACTTCTTCGGTAAGAACGGCCATGTTGGTTAGTTCCGAGAAGTAGCGCACGCCGTATTGTTTAACCCATTGGTCCACCAACTGTTGCGCTCCGCCTAGTGTTAGCGGTTCGTTCGTCGGTGTTTTGTCGTTGTCGTTTTGTTGTTGCATGCTGTGGTGAGGTGTTTGCTTGCGGTTTGCAGACTTGTTTGCCCATAGGCTTTCGCTATTGGTTGGATTAGGCACAAATAGCTTGTTTTTGTTTTTAATCTCTGTTTTGAAAGTCACATTTGGCGGCAGTGCACTTTTGTTGTAGGTGCAAACTATTTGTCTTTGCTGTCTATCACGATGGTAACAGGCCCATCGTTTACCAATTCAACCTGCATGTCTGCACCGAAAACGCCTGTGGAAACGGGTTTGCCTATCGACTCTGAAAGGCGTTTGCAGAACCGTTCGTAAAGGGGAACAGACACATCTGGGCTTGCCGCGTGGATGTAAGAGGGGCGATTGCCCTTCTTGCACGAGGCCATGAGTGTGAATTGACTAACTACGAGAATGCTTCCCTCCACGTCTTTAACTGAGAGATTCATAACTCCCTCGCTGTCATCAAAGATGCGTAGGTTTATGGTTTTCTTCACAAGCCAGTCAATATCGTCGTCGGTGTCGGCGTATCCCACGCCCAACAACACCATCATTCCTTTTTCAATGGCGCTTTCTACGCGGCCTTCGATGCTTACCGAGGCCCGTGTAACGCGCTGGATTACTATCCGCATTGTTCGTTGTTTTATTTGGAGTAGTGCAAAATTAGCCAAAATCGCGCAAACAGCAAAATAATTAGGGTTGCGATTGATATTAGATTGTTGGTGCTGTGTAGGTTAATGGCATGGAAAGGGGGCGACAAATCGGCGGGCATCGGCAAGTACACACGTACCTACATGCCACAGATGGCACCGACGTTAAGGGCCGTATGCCTTTACTTGCTTGCCTGTTCATCGGCTCTATCGGTGTTCTTACACGCCGCAGACCCCACTTTTTCTCGCGCTGTATTGTTTTCACGTGAAACGTTTTCCGCTTTTATTCGTTCAAACCATTCTCCCTTAGCTTTCTTATCTTCTCTTTCGCATTTTCTAAATAGCGTCTTACCGTGGCATCTACATAGTTGAGATAGCGGTTAAGTACCTCTTGACTTTTCTCCACGGGCTGCGAACGCGACACGAACAATATGCCATCAACGCGCGCTTTGGGTACGAAATAGAAGAACTGATTGTTGTCGTTGGTGTTGCCTAACACCCTCATAGTAAGCACGTCTGCGTTGTTTAGCCGCTCTGCGGGTAGGTAGGCCATGTTATGCCCCATGCTTTGCAGGGCTTGTTCTATACTGCCTTCGGGTGCTTTTACTAGTTGTGCAGCACCAATGCTCTTGTCGTTTAAGCAGTTAAGTGTCCTTCCTTCGTAGGTGCAGAGGGCAATAGCCTGATAATCGTCTTTGTATTTGGCCTTCATACGATGCCCCGCAGAGTAATTGTTAAGCTCTTTCATGTCGCCACCCACAAGGTAATTCAGATGTATGAAGTGCCCATAAATCGTTGCCTTTGCGCCATTACCAGCGAGGATGTCTATCAACGCGAACGCAGTTCTCGCCATCGTTTCGTCCCTGTTTGTCAGTCGTTCGTAGGTTTCACTGCTTTCCTTGTTTAGTTGTAGGCACAACTTCAATATTTGTCGCTCGTCGGCGGTGAGCCATTTGCCCACTGCACCGTCTGCCTTTGTTAATTGTAAGCTGTCGTCTTCGTTGGTTTCCCAGTTCAACAGGCGTTTAACAATCGTGTCGGTTTCGGGTGTTTCTCTCTTCGAACAGAGGGTTTTAACAAACTCGGATAGGTCTACACTGCTTGCTATGTCTAAACTTTCGATGTCTATTCCCCAGAACGATACGCGATTGTTGTGTGCCGAATTGTAAGCTCGCAGCCATTTGATGAAGTCGATTGTGTGTTCCGAAGACAGGTTGCCTTCCATATATCGCTCGATGTCTTGCAGCTTAAAGCGCGGGTCGTTCTTGATATATCTGTTTACGTAGAACGAGTATTCCAGGGGATATTCATGCATAACCAGGTTGCAGCCCTGCTTGATGATGCGCTCTTTAATGATGTCGAACGCCATGCGACCCAATGTTCTGCTGCCATGAACAGTCTCGCCGATGCCCATAATGCGACTTTGCACGCTGGGTATCTTGCCGAAATTCACCCCGTTAAGCGTTATCGCATCGCTTTTTTTCAGCGTAGTGTTGTCGCTTTTGGGTTCCGTTTCGTTTTTTAATTGCGCTCCGTTGGCCTCCAATTTAAAGGCACTTACCCGTATGTTGTTAAATGCCAGTTCGCTGCCAATGGCCTCTATGAAAACGTTAAGCAAGTAACCATCTTTTATTTTTACCTTTTTGCTAACCTCTTTCCACTCTTCTGTCAATGGTAGTTCTATGGTATCGCTCCTCAAAAATTGTTCGCCTGCGCCGATGGTGTTAAGTGTTATGTAAGCCCTTTCGCAGTTAAGGGTTTTATATCTGATGCTCACAGTTACTTCTGCTCCTTGTTTATTCAGCTGATATACAGGTATTAGCGTTCCTATTTTACCTTTTTCTTCATCCTTCACAGCGAATACTACGGACGTATCATTTTCAGTTGAGTCTATCACCACATTCACAAAATTGTCTGTTGGGTGCATGTTCCACCTGTACCCGAATGTCTTTTCTCTGGCACTTGTATTTGTAATACCGATTAATAGACAGATGTCTGCGATGAGTATGGCGTATAGTTTTGTTTTCATAAAGCCTACAACAGTGTTATTGATGTTATGTTTTTGCTTTGTATGTTGTCAACTCTCTCTTTGTGGGGCTATATTTCTGCATTCTCTTTGTCGCGACGTATGATAGGACTTGACGCTATGCCTTATCACACTTGCGTAGGATGTTTACATAATACACCTTAAACTACTAACGTAAATATGTTGTATCTATTGTTTTATTTTGCCTTTTTTATTATGTTTTGTTCATCTTTTTCTTTCTTACCCTTTGCCTTTACACCCGCATCATTTCTTGTTTAGTTTGTACTTCATTTCAACCCTAATTGGTCGCCGGTCTTTCAATTTGGCTGATAATCCTAGGATGAGTTTATTTCGTCATTTGACTATTGTCTTAGCAAGTTGTATTGTGTGTATTTCCACCTACATTTTCTGCATCGAACGTAGTGCCGTCATTGTCATAGCAAGTTGTGACATGTGCATTTCCACCATTTGCTTTTGTTCCTTTTGAGTAGTTTATAGGCTCTTACTCTTTTCTGTCCGTATATTATTGTTAAATACGTTGTTTATATTTTACAGAACATGTCTTGTACGCTACTCATTCTAGCAGATTTTAATGCTTAAAAACTGCCAATTTGGGGCTATTTATAGCTCTTAAGCTCTTCATTCAATCTTAATTTTGGCGATGCTGCCTGCGTTTTGCACCATTTTGCCTTTCTATTTTGCCGTTTGTTCGTGCTTTTTTAATCTCGATTATCTGCTTTTAGTGGTCCAAATGACGCTTTTCTCAGTGCTTTTTCCCCATGTAGAACCTGCATTTTCTATCTTTTAGGCCATTTATAGCCAGTCAAACTCCGCCTTAGTGTGATTATTTTTTTGCATTTCGGTGCATAACTATGCGTGTTTCGATGGTATTTTTATTGCTATTAGTACCAAATTACGTTGCGTTTTGGTGCTAATTGCGTCGTATTTTGGTGCAAAACGCACTGCGTTTTGGTGCTAATTGCAGTGCGTTTTGGTACTATTTGCGATGTGTTTTGGTGCTAAATGCTGTGTTTTTAGCGCGAAATTGTATGCCATTTCGTTCGGATAGCATTTTTATACAAATTGGATCAACTTATGTTCGTTTGTACATGTTGCCCCTTTTGTACAAAAACAAACGTTCGTGAGAATCGATTATTTGCGACCGAGTGGGGATTTGTTCGCAAATCGACCACTTATAATGTTAAAATATTGTCTTAAAAGTTGACAATGTAGATGTTGGTTTCCCATCATTTTTGTTGAAAAGCAAGTTTATTGGGTTGCCGCTTGCCGATGTGTTAGTCAGCCAGAGTAGTTTATTGTGTCGATTATCCTATTAATGCTTTGTAGGTAATAGAAATATGCACCAATTAAGCTGCTGGATATAGTTCTACAAAGCTGCCAGATATAGTTCTATAAAGTTGCTAGATATAGTTCTATAATGTTACTAGATATGCTTCTGCAAAGTTAAGAGTTGTGGTTCTACCAAGCCACTAGATTTTGTTCTGCAAAGCGACTTGATGTGCTACTACAAAGTTACTAGTTGTGGTTCTATAAATCACCAAAGTTGCTCCATTGCGTTTGTTATACGCGCTGCATAATCCTGCTGACCATGTTACATTGTTCTGCATACTTGCTTTGTTTTTTCAACATCAAATGTAGTATTAAGCAGCCACTTCCAAGAGTTTTATCACTTATTGCTCCCATATTAAAAATTCCTCACCACCATACATTCACCCAAAAAGCTGCCATTCGTTTTCTTTCGAGTCTTCATCAACTTCTGTATTTTTTACCTTTGTCGATTTTTGAAGGTGGTACTGCTTTTTATTGTTCTCCGATTTTTTATCAGTGGAGTAGGGGTGTGTGATTTTGAACCCCGATTATCGAATTTTGTTTTTGCCCTTTTTTGCCCTTTTCCCTTTTGGGGGATGGCTTGCAAATTTCTTCTTCCATTTTTTGTAGTCTTCCCTTTCACGGTAACTTTTTGTAGTTGTAGTTTATTTCGTTACTTCATTCAAATTGCTTGCTTATTTTTTCTCAGTTGGAATTTTTGTAGACCTAATCTTTCACCTTAAATTTATACACAAATTTACAACTAGGCTATTTTGGTTAACGTCCATTAACTCGGAGAATCGATTTTTTGCGACCATCTGCCCGTTTGCTCGCAAATTTCGTCGTATTTTGCTAGTTTATAACCTATTGAAAATTAGGTAAATGCGTTTTAGTAGACATTTTGCGATTTTCATTTAATCCTCATTTGGTGTACTTTTGCCATGCTTTTGCATCAAGAAATGGAGTTTTTCACCTTCCATTTTTTGCTTGGTGTTTCCCTAAAAAATGAGACTTCTTCTTTCGAATTGCATGCGATGGGTTAACCCAACCTTTACTTTTGTTTATGTTGTAGTTATATTAACGATAATAAACGTTCGTTTGCTAAGTATTTTTTCTATGCCCTGCAAACTTATTTTGTTGTCTTTCGGTGCGTATTTCTTGCCTTTTCATAAGTTTATCTTTGTGCTTTTGTCGCTACAACTAATTGATAATCATCGTATTAAGTAAAATATACCATTCAACTTCCTTTTAAGTAACTGTATGAGAAGCTGCTTGTTAAAGACTTATTTGTATATGTTGGTTATACTTAACCCTCTGATAATTAGGTTGTTACATGTTTCCCCTATTCTATTTGTGTATTCCTTATACGTGGTACAAGGTTTAAACAGCTCTCGTAGTTGCGTACGTTTGATGCTAACTTGCTTGGGGGGCTTGGCTTGGGCATATGAAGGTACAGATACTTTTTTGTTTCTCCTTCAATCGAACATGGGAAAGCAAATGGACATGGGTTCAGGTTGCTGAAAGGGTTAGTGACGAACTGATCCAGCAGCAAACGCAAATACTCAACAACAGCTTTTTGATTGTAGACTTATGTCTTCTCGTTTAGAGTTTCGTTGTGCCAATAATTGAATACAATTTGTGCCTTGGCATTGCCAATATGCTTGGCAAGAACATCGAGGGGAGCCTCTTTTATCTGCTTAACCGACTTCAATTCTTTCAACAAGATGGCCTTTGTTTTAGGTCCAATACCTTTTATGTCGTCTAGTTCAGAGTGCAAAGCGTGCTTGCTACGCTTGTCTCTATGAAAGGTAATTGCGTAACGATGCACCTCGTCTTGTATGCGTGTGAGCACATGGAAAAGCTCGCTTTTCACGTCTAAACCCACTACTTGCGGCGGCCAACCATAGAGCAATTCGTTGGTTCTGTGCCTATCGTCTTTGGCCAAACCTGCAATGGGGATGTCTAGATGTAGTTCTTCAACCAACACTTCGCGCACAACGCCCATCTGTCCCTTGCCTCCGTCTGTGATGATAAGGTCGGGTAGGGGAGTTCCTTCTTCTACCATACGTGTGTATCTTCGCCTTACAACCTCTTTCATCGAGGCGTAATCGTCGGGTCCTTCCACGGTTTTGATGTTGTATTTGCGGTAATCCTTCTTGCTAGGTTTCATCGCTTTGAACACCACACAGCCTGCAACAGCGTCTGTTCCTGATATGTTTGAGTTGTCGAAACACTCAATTTGGTAGGGCAAACGTGGCATTTGTAACTTGGTTTGCAGCTCTTTCATCAGTCTAACAGCCTTTTGTTCGGGGTTCAGTTTCTCGTTTTGTTTCAGTCTGTCGAACTTATATTGCTTGCCATTCATTTCAGAAAGTTCAAGCAAACGGCGTTTGTCGCCCCTTTGTGGCACAACAAAAACGGCCTCGCGCATGGTCCATTCCATCTCGAACGGCACGATAATCTCTTTCGCTTTGCTGTCGAAACGCTCGCGTATTTCGGGTATGGCAGACGCTAGAATGTCTTTGTCGCTCTCGTCTAGCTTTCGTTTATACTCGAAAGTAAAGCTTTGGTTCACCGTTCCGTTTTTCACATGCAGGTAATTGATGAAGGCTGTGCGGTTAAATTCGTCGTCTGTGATGGTGAAAACGTCCACATCGGCGATGCTAAAACTAACAACTTCGCTCTTTGCGCAATAGTTATCAAGCAGAATATACCGCTTTTTAAGTGCTTCTGCCTCTTCAAATTTCAGCTCTTCTGCCTTTTTTAGCATCTCCTCGTACAGCATTTTGCGTACTTCGCGCGTGTTTCCTTTCAATATTTCTCGTGCTTGGCGGATGTTTTCTTGATACTCTTCCCACGATTGTTTGCCTACGCAAGGTGCGTCGCAGTTGTGTATATGATACTCTAAGCATGCTTTATACTTGCCCATCTCTATGCCTTCGCGCGTAATAGGAAAGTGGCAAGTGCGCGGTTTGTATAGCTTTCCAATCAGTTCGAGTAGTGCTACCATTGTGGGAACGTGGCTATATGGTCCATAGTAGGTGCCAAGCCGCTTGTTAATTGTACGTGTTTTGAAGATGCGCGGATAAAGTTCGTTGGTTATGCAGATGCTAGGATAGGTCTTTCCGTCTTTTAGTAGAACGTTGTAACGAGGATTATACTTCTTAATAAGGCTATTTTCTAGCAGCAGGGCATCCTCTTCTGTGCTGACAACAGTGTATGAAATGTCGAAGATTTTGCTTACCAAAACCTTCGTTTTAAATCTATCTACCTCCTTATGAAAGTAAGAAGACACCCTGCTTTTTAAGTTCTTGGCCTTGCCCACATATATAATAATGTGTTGTTCGTCGTAGAACTGATAGCTGCCAGGTTTGTCTGGCAGACTCAGAACTATGCTTTTCAAATGCGCCAAGCGTTTTTCGTTCTCTTCTTTTTTCATCGTTCGAAATCCCTTTGTACACTAGTGTTTGCATGTTTTGCTGTTTCACGTGAAACACAAGTGTTAGTGTTTCTTTCATTATGTCGTACTACTGCCTTTCTTTCCTTTTGGTTGGGTGAGAATGGTGTGGGTTGTTACCTTCGATTGTGAGCCGTGGGCATAGCGTGTTGCTGGCGTATCGCGGAGTCAGGGTAGGGAGGTTCTGGGCTTGTTGATGCTTATTTACTCCTTATTTGCGTGTCACAGGCTTGCCATAAACATCTCTTTGTTTGCCCTTTCTATTCTTTTCTCTTCCTTTGCTCTTATTTCTAAGTCTTCCTTTTTGTGCAGACACACATTCTTTTCACCGTTTATTTCGATTCTGTCTTTCCGCTGTTGCAATCTTTTTATGTGTCTAATCGGCGTTTTTGTTTCGCTCCAAGTCGTCTTTCTTTTGCTTTCTTGAGATTTTAGCTTGCCCTATTCACTGCAATCAGCTGTGCTTATACAAAGCCTTATAGATGAAGAATGCCAGCTCTTGTTGCGTTTTTTCGCCGTTTAGCGCGTTTGAATACCTCCTTTACTTATATCCTTTTGTGTTCTACCGAAAGCGCAATACTCTCCTGTTAAAGCCAAAACGAGAACACCTTCTTGTCTTTCTCCACAGCATGATGTGGCGTTTGGCAAGTTTAAGGTGTTCTCGTTGCTTGTGTTAAGGCAGCTCTGGCGCGGCGTTATGCCGTTTAGTGAGGTTTATTTTGCTTGTGCGGCCTTATACTTGTATGAGTGTTGAAATCTCTATGTCTTTATCAAACGCGGCTCTGCCGTTGAGATCCTCGTTTACAAGTTCGATAATGAAGTTGGCGTAAATCTTCTTGGGGTTGAATTTCTTCACCAAATCGCATGCAGCCTTCATCGTTCCACCTGTTGCAAGCAAGTCGTCGTGGAGTAGAACCACATCGTCTTCACTTATCGAGTCTTTGTGTATCTCGATCGTATCGGTGCCATACTCCTTGTTATAACTTTCTTGTACGGTCTCGCAAGGTAGCTTTCCTGGCTTTCTGCAAAGCACAATGCCTGCCCCTAGCCTGATGGCTACGGCCGATGACATGACGAACCCGCGCGATTCTATGCCTACAATCTTCGTGATTCCTTTGTCTTTGTAAATCTCGCACATTTCGTCCGTGATTACTTTAATACATTCGGGGTTCTTGAACAGCGTTGTTACATCGCGAAAGTTCACCCCTTTCTTCGGCCAATCTGGTATACAACGCAGATTGTCCATCAACAGTTTGTTATTCATTTACAGTAAGTTATGTTTCTGTTCTTATATTAATTGTTTCACGTGGAACGCATGCTGGTTCGAGTAATACTTCATGTGTCCGCGCTTTTTGATTTCTCTTTCAATCCTCTTTTTATGCCAAACGTAGGTCCCCGCTTTATGTAAGGCCTCGCGTTGGCTTTTTGTTTTGTTTCTTGTTTCATCGTCCTTTGCGCGCTGCTATATATAAGGTGTGCGCTTTGGCGATTGCTTTCGTGCTGCTTTTGTTTATCCTTTGAAGGTGCAGACGAACTAGGGTGGGGGATTATAGCAAATCTTTGTGCCTCTTTCGTTCTGTTGTTCAAGAACGTTTATGCCTTGTATTCTTCCGTCCTTCGTTTCTATATTGGCGGTTTAAAAGTGCATTACAGCATTTTTTTTCGACGAACTTGGCCGCAGACCTCGAATTTGCATCTTGCCTTACGACACACGATGTTCATCCAAAGAAGTGCTTTATCTGTTCATCAGCACGAGCAATACATTAATATCGCTTGGCGAAACACCTGGTATTCGTGAGGCCTGTGCCAACGTTTCAGGGTTGATGCGAGCCAACTTTTGTCGTCCTTCCGTGGAAATCTCGTGCAATTCTTCGTATTTGAAGTGCCCCTTAATGCGGATGTTCTCTAAGCGGCGCATCTTGTCTGCCACGATTTTCTCGCGTTCGATGTAGCCTTTATACTTCATCTTTATTTCTGCGGCCTCTACAATCTCCTCCTGTCTGTTGGGCGTTTGCGCAATGGCAGCCTTTAATTCGGGTACTGCATCGGCAAGTGCCAGTAGGTTTAGCTGTGGCCTAGCGATAAGGTCGGCTAGTTTAGCACTTCCGTTTAAGGGTGTCGTTCCCCAGCGTTCCAGTGCCGCATTGATGTCGTTAGCCTTCACCGAGGTTGTTTCGCAAAAGCTAATTATGCGTTCGATGCTTTCTTTTTTCTCCATCCAATGGTCGTAACGATGCCTTGTAGCCAGTCCTATTTGGTATGCCCGTTCGGTTAATCTCGCGTCGGCGTCGTCTTGACGGAGTAGTATTCGGTATTCTGCGCGCGAGGTAAACATGCGATAAGGCTCATCGACACCCTTCGTTGTAAGGTCGTCTATCAATACGCCAATGTAGCTTTCGTCCCGTTTCATCACGAAAGGCTCGCCCCCACTGCAAGCAATTGCGGCGTTAATTCCTGCCACAAGACCTTGCCCCGCAGCCTCCTCGTAACCCGTTGTTCCATTAACTTGCCCCGCAAGGAATAGGCACTTTACTACTTTCGATTCGAGGGATGCGTGTAGTTGAGTAGGGTCGAAGTAATCGTATTCTATGGCATACCCCGGCCTGTAAGCCTTGGCATCGCGTAGCGCAGGTATCTTTCGCAGGGCGTTTAGCTGCACATCAAGAGGCATGCTCGACGAAAAGCCGTTCAGATACATCTCTGCTGTGTTCTCACCTTCGGGTTCAAGGAAGAGTGGATGCTGCTCCTTGTCGGGGAAGGTAACGAGCTTTGTCTCAATACTAGGACAATAACGCGGCCCTGTGCTTTGGATTTGTCCGTTGAAAAGGGGCGAATCTGCAATGCCCGCTTGCAATGCTTGGTGCGCCTCTTGCGTGGTATAGAAAGTCCAGCAGGGCAACTGCGTTAGTGTTCTGGGCGTGGGCATGTAACTGAACTGATGGAAATCAATCTCTCCGTCTTGCCTTTCCATCTCTTCGAAGTGCACGGTGCGCGCATCAATTCTTACTGGCGTGCCCGTCTTCATTCGGTCTACGGTGATGCCATGACGCGCGATGCTTTCGCTGAATCTGTAAACAGCAGGTTCGGCACATCTGCCGCCGGGTATCTGCACTTTGCCAACGTGCATCAGTCCGTTAAGGAACGTCCCAACCGTTACCACAATGCTCTTGGCTCGAAACTCCGCACCCCAGAGCGTACGCACGCCAACGGCAGTGCCATTCTCCACAAGCAACTCGTCGGCTTGGTCTTGCCAAATGTCCAACCCTTCGGTAGAATCGAGCGTTTCGCGCCATTTGGTGATGAATTTAGCCCTGTCGCATTGCGCTCTTGGACTCCATACGGCCGGCCCCTTGCCTTTATTGAGCATGCGGAACTGTATAGACGTCGAGTCGGTAATCATTCCCATTTCACCGCCCAATGCGTCAACTTCGCGCACTATCTGCCCTTTGGCGATGCCTCCCACGGCAGGGTTGCAGCTCATTTGCGCTATTTTGTTCATGTCCATTGTGATAAGGCAGGTCTTGGCACCAAGTTTTGCCGCGGCACAGGCTGCCTCGCAACCCGCATGACCGCCCCCAATGACGAGGACATCGTATCTGAATATCATATTATTATTTGCTGTATGTACTTGATTTTATGAGTTTACGGCGTGTCGTATGGCGAGTTGATGGGGTGATAGCTTGCCAGTTACACCCGTTTCAGCCTGGCTATCCCTAGCCCATTTTGCCTTATCTAAATCGCCTTTTGTAGCTTGCACGTGTCGATTTGTACGCGCATGCACAAATGAGAGGTCATAATATGGCCTCTTTCTATCGTTATATATTGTGCTCGCAATATCCTTTTGCGAAGCTTAATGTTCTTAAAATCAAATACTTGTGGCGTTATGGCTTGCAATTTAACAGGCCGTGAGAGCCACAAAGGACTTACAAAGTTAGGGTATAGAAACCATATATGCAAATTAACGGCAACAAAAAAGGATGGCCGGAGCCATCCTTCTACCTCAGTAGTGCATTTTAATGGTATGGCGTTCAGTGAAGTTGCGCCAAAGATTATCGTATTTTTAGGAGAAAGGAGTAAAGGAAGTTGCGCGTAAAGGGTAAACGTTATCCCCTTTCTATTGCACCAATTCCAACTCCTCTTCTGCTTGTGCAATCCTGCCAATGGCCAATTTAAGCTCGGCATACTGCTGTTGCAGCAGTTCTAGGAAGGGCGATAGCAGCGACAAACACGTGTTAATTTCCTTCATTTGCGCGTCGCTATCGAGCCCTTTACTAGGTGCCGCCGCTTGTACCGACAGCCTGTATAAGTCTGCACAAGTGTCGTCTGCATGCAATTCTTCGCTTAACATGCGCAGCGTTGAAGGCATCGTGTCGTGCAATTCGGCCAGCAGGTGCTCGTATTCTTGCAAGAGCTGCGCCTCGTCCTTGTCTTCTTTGTGGCTGCTATTCCACTTTTCCACCATCTTTTCCGCCGGCTTAATGATAGCCTGCTGGTAGGCCTCAATGCGTTTGTTGAGCGCAAAAAGGCGTTCGTATAGCCCTTGAACCTCCGTTCCGTGGCTGCCATTACGCAAGTACGTGTAAATCTCCCGATACACATTCTTTACCTTCGGCAGCATCCGTTCCATATAATGGCTGTGTTCAATGGTTGGCAAATCGTTTGGCGCATAGCTTTTCCCCTTATAGTAAGCGGCACTAACCTCGCGGTTGCCGTTAATGATTTCAATCATTTGTTCGGCATCTTCGTAGGCTCGGATGTAGGCCGTTACGATGTTCCTGTTACGTTTGGTAAAGGGATAAGTAACCGTTTCGGCTGGCTTTTCCTCCATTGGATTGAATAAATCGATACATCCGCATTCCACAAAGAAACGGCGGAAACGCATGTCTAGCAGCTCAGTTACGAGTTCTTTTTCCAACCATTGGCGCAATTCTTCGCCAGTTAGCATTTGTGGCATGCCCGATTTTGCCGACTTATCTACCCTGAGCAGCTCGCCCACGCTTTGTCGGAGGTCGGCGGGAAGAATGCTCCATGCCGAAACCAGCGGCTCATTGCCTTGTGTAGGGATGTTGGGTAAGTGCTGAATGCGGTCTTTATCCGACGGGTGCGAGTTCCAAAGGTCATCACAAGAAAATCTCGCCGTGGGTTCATCGTTGGTCTTTACCTCCGCTTGCAGCAACGCTGTTGCCTCGATAGTCTTGCCTTCTTCGCGCGATTTAATTTGTGCGAGCAGCTCCAAAACCTCGAATGGATCGGCCTTTTTCGACGTTTCTGCCAGTCGAACCAAGGCAACATGTGTGTTAGAACTGCATTGCATCAGCACCGTAGTTTTGTAGAACGACGATGCCATCACGGCCTTTCCCACCACCTTGCATGCTATGCTGTCGGCATCGTATTCCATCTGTCGCGACAGTTCTCGATAAGCGATGTTCACATACCTATATAAGCATTGCAGCAGAAGGCGTACCCTAACAGTGAAGAAACGAGTAAGCAGACCGAAGATAGAGAAGGGGCTCCAGCCGAAATGGCTCCAGCGGTCTACCCATCTGTCCCAGGCATCTTCGCCATACACGAGGTTTCCCATCACGATGTTGGCGGTATAAACCACCGAGCTAATCTTCATGCTATCTTGCGAGAAGTGTCCGAACTCGTGAGCAAGAATGCCTTTAATCTCCTCTGTGCTTGTTGTGGCGAACAGTCCTACGCCCAAAACAAGGTTTTTCCGAACGGGAAAGAACATCGACCAGAAAGTGGTGTTGAAGTAAACACAAGCATTAATTTCGGTAGAGAGGAACACTTTGTGGGGCATCGGGCACTTTGTAGCCCTGGCCACATGGCGTATAAGTTCGAACAGTTGTGGGCAATCACTCTCTTTTACCTGTATTCTGCCCTCTTCTTCCACATTAAGTCGGGTAAAGATAAACTTCACCAGGAAGAGTCCGAACATCAAGCAGAGTGCTATAACGCCAAGGTAGGCGCCCAGAAGTATCAGCATGACAAATCCGCTGTTGGTGCCATCGAAGGCACGTTGCAGCATATCTATTCCCCAAAACGTTGCCCATTTGTAGCCAATGTAGAGCAGAGTGAGGCCTAAGGCAACCAGAGAGAGGTAGACAAGCACGAAAAGGGCTATTCGGTAGAGTACCGTTTTTCCCAATGCTCTTATTGCATTGTTTTCTCTCATGCGTTTAATCATTAAATGGTTTAGGCGTGTTTCGTGTAACACGTAGTTTAGATAAATTTCCTTGTGGCGCGTTCAAGGAAACACATTTGCGCCAAAGCGCAGGGGGCGGAGCGGTTTAAAAGGATTAGTTACGTTTAGTTGTGTTCCGCCTTATGTCGCTTTTTCTTGCGCATACATGCGCAATCAGTGGTTACGGGATTGTTTTCCCGCTGGGGTTTCCCCCATTTCATCGGCGTTTTTTAGGTATCAGAAAGCGCCATTTCTCATTTCCAAGGCTTTGTTTTCGGCCTTTTCCATGATTTCCCTTTCCCCCGGACCCTTGTCGTTGAGTCCGCATAGGTGAAGTATCCCGTGTATGATAACACGGTAGAGTTCATCTTCGAACGCCTTGTCGAACAGTTCAGCGTTTGTTCTAACGGTGTCGAGAGAGATAACGATGTCGCCGTTAACGACGTCGTCTTCATCATAGTCGAAGGTGATAACGTCCGTGTAGTAATCGTGTCCCAGGTATTCATTGTTTATTTCCAGGATTTTCTCGTCGTTCACGAACATGTATCCCACTTCTCCTACCTTCTTTCCATAGGATTGCGCCACAGCTTTTATCCATGCCGTGGTGTCTTTCCTTTTAAATTTCGGCATTTTCACGCCGTCTGCATTGTATGTAATCATAAGTTGTTTTCTGTTTCGGGGCTCAGCTCACTTCTTGTTCTTGCGCTTAGGCAAGAACATCTCGGCATTTTTGCCGAAGTGTATCAGCTCCCTCACGAGCGACGAACTAACGCTTGCGTGCTGTGGTTCGGCAAACACCAAAAGTGTTTCTATGCCTCCCATCATGCGGTTGATGTCGGCTTGTTCGCGTTCGTACTCGAAGTCTTTCACACTTCTCACGCCCTTAACGAAGAACCAAGCTCCCTCTCTGTGGGCGAAATCTACCGCCAAATCGTTGAACGCGCGCACCTCTACCTTGGGGTTGTCGGCATAAAGTTCGGCTATCTCCTTCACCCTAACCTCGGCGCTGTACATGTATTTCTTGCGTTCGTTTACGCCAACGCCGATCACAATCTTATCGAACAGCGGCAGCACACGCGCCACTATTGATTGGTGCCCAATAGTAAATGGGTCGAAACTTCCTGTGAATAGACCTGTTTTCATGCGCAATTCAAGTGGCAGTTACATTTTTGTTTGTTGTTCGCCCCCACGCTGCTGTTCAAGACGACGATGGGAGCGTACTCGAAAACGCGCTTTTGTTGGTCGACACGTTGACGAGTTTAACGGCTAAACCAAGTTCTGGTAGTAACCTACTACCTGCAAAAATATACTATTTCCCACTGAAAACCAAATTTTTAGGGCGTTTTTATTGTAATCATTTTAGAACATTTATTGTTCTTTATTCCTTTATTTTTATTTCCTAATCATCCAGGTTTTGACCTTCACCAGTTTATTTTTACCATTCCATCGTTTATTTTTCGTCTTGCTTGCGCAAAGTTGTTTTGGCTGGTTTGTTGCTTATTTTCATGTTGAAAAACATGTTCTGATGGTCTGTTTTTGCTGGATGTTAGGTATAATTTGGCCGTATTTTGTGTAGGTAAGGCTTTAAGCGAGTGGTTTAAGTGGGTGGTTATTGTGTTTAGTAAACCTTTTAGTTTTTAGTGCCATTAGTACCGCAAGGTGCTTGTATTATCACTGCGAGGTGCATGTATTATCACTGCGAGGTGCTTGTACTATCGCTGCAAGGTGGCTTGTACTACCACAACATGGTGCTTGTGGCCCCACTACAAGCCGCATAGTACTGGCACGTTACTAACAAACCAGTTGGCAGAGGTATCGTTTAAGGCCGGTTTTATAACCTCCGCGCTGTCGTTGCATCGTAACTATTCAGCGATAAGGCGTATGAACTATGATTGATTATCAATAAGTTACACAGACAGACACCTGCAAATTCTGGTAAAGTAATGTCGTTTCGAGCCATTTTGCCACAATATAACGTTTATAAGTTCTTGATAATCAACGTTCGTTATTGCTGAATAGTTACCAGCGATAAGGCGTATAAACTATTATTGATTATCAATAAGTTACACAAACAAACGCCTTCAAATTCTGGTAAAGTAATGTCGTTTCGAGCCTTTTTGCCACAATATAACGTTTATAAGTTCTTGATAATCAACGTTCGTTATTGCTGAATAGTTACCGTTGCATCATGATTTAAAGGCCGCTCCTTGCCGTCTTTATTGTTTTATCTGATGAACTTTCACTTGCATTTTTCGGTTATATAGTCCACCATGCACCCTCAGAATGCAAGCCAATTCTCTACTAGATCAAACCTAAAATGCCGACAAAGGCAATGAAGTTGTGCTTACTTTTAATATATCTAAGATTAAGGGGGAGTGCAAGACAAGTCAACTCACTGGCTTACAAACTCACTAAAGCCCAACAACTCCAGAATACGTCAACTCGCAAACTTACCAACTCACTAGTTCACAAACTCACAAACCCGCCAGTTCACTAACTCACTCTCGTCAATTCACAAACTCACTCTCGCCAATTCACCAACTCACCAACTCGCCAATCCACAAACTCACTAACTCGCCAACTCACTAACCCGCCAGTTCACAAACTCACTCTCGCCAATTCGCCAACTAACCAACTCGCCAATTCACAAACTCTCAAACCCGCCAGTTCACAAACTCACTAACCCACCAACTCACAAGCTTGCAAACTCATCAACTCATCAACTCAAAACCTTAAATCCCTATCTTTTATTTTACAATGCCGCTCTCGTTTTTGCTCCGTTCTAGTGAAAACATAGGTCAAAAAGTAGGTAATTATCTACTATTTTCAACCTTCCATGTCCTTTATCCTGTCTGTTTTTAAGAATGTAACCTGCATTTTGCACCATTTTTCCTTTCTAGTTTAGTTGCAAACTCATTATTGTTTACCCCCAATTACACGCTTTTAGGCCCTAAAAACCCACTTTTTAATGGTTATTTTGCCCCTTTCAACCATGTGTTTCATGGTTCTAAAAGGTTTTGATTATACAATTGCTGCGGATATTTATGCTTTTCGTCTTGCTTTTAGCGGCATTTTGAACTGCAATTAGCACCATTTTACCTTGCGTTTTGCACCAAAACGCATTCCAATTTGTACCAAAACGCAGTGCATTTAGCACCAAAACGCAGTGCATTTAGCGGCAAAACGCACAAAAGTAGGTTCAAATGGCGGCGTTTTTAAATAAAAATTCATTTTGCCGCATTCACATACTAACCCCTCTTTGCGTTAAAACAAACCCTCGCGAGAATCGATTTTTTGCGGCGAGATGGGCGATTGGTGACGAAAAGGACACTCATAATGTTAAATTCTTTGCTGAAAACCAGACAAAACTGATTGTGCTGTAAACACGCGCAAGGGGGGCAACGGCACGCAAAACCTGTACGCTTGCAACGGCCAGTACGAGCGGTTACAGGGCATCTCGCTTATGGGCAACGAGGACAGCATCATGCAAACGCATAAGTATTCAGCCTTTGCCAAGTGGTTTTCTGCTTGTGTGGAGCCGCATTGAATAACTTCCACCCGATCATTTTTTAAGTCATAGCCACGTTTTGCCACAGTCAAAAGGTGCAGAATTTCAGATTTCATCGTACTCTAGTTTGGCACTTCGTACACCAGTGGGATGTTTATCTTGGTTTTACAGCACTAAGGCATAACCCCCTCTCTGTTTGTGGAAATACTATAGTGAAACAGAATTGCATTTGGAAAATAGTTGTTAGAAGAATGCAAGATGTGCGTTGCATGACATCAATAACCTCTTGCGCAGAGGAAAAGGAGTACTTTTGTTTACTTACGATGCAGCTATGGCTTTCCAAATCCAATTCTGTTTGACTATGAAATAAAGACAACTTCAATTACTTAGAACCAACCTTAACCCCATTCTTTGCCTGCTATAAGCCGCTTTCCCAGCTCCCAATCAGCCTTTCAAACCGGCGTATCTCCCAACGCACACTTACTTCTTGTGTTAATTCAATGTGTGCGAAAGGTTAAATATTGTTTATGTTAAAGCTGTGTTTGGCATTCCTCTCGTGATGTCTTGCTTTAAAATCACGCCAATTCATCGGTAAGTTTCCCTTTCGTTTGCCAACCATCCGTGTGCCCCAACCACCTTCGTTTCTCTGCGCTGTCTTTCTGTAACGCCTTGATAAGCACGGCATCGGGTGCGTATTTGTACAAAAAGCACTATCTTTGTAGAACGAAATCGGACGGGCAACGCAGGTTGTTCGTTCCAATGTAACATGAACACATACAAAACAGACAAAGCAATTATGGGTATAAACAACAGGATTGGTTGCCTTTTGGCTGCCTTGGCTTTGAGCTATTCGGCTCAGGCGAGGGTGGCATTTGCCGTAAAGGTGCAGAAAGACACCACACAAACGGCGAAAACCGACACGGCCAAGGTGCAAAAGCCTAACGGAAAGGACGTGAAAGCCGAGCCGAAGAAGAAAGAAACCGACTACGACAGGCTGATGAAAGACAGCGGAACGGTGATGAAAGGCCTTTTCACCGTGCGGCACATCAAAGACAAATGGTACTTTGAGATGCACGACAGTCTTGTTGGCCGTTACTTTATGGCCGTTACTCGCTTTGCCGGCGTACCCCAAGGATTTGGCAAATTCAGCGGTGAAATGGTCAATGAGGATGCCATTTACTTTGAAAAACGCGATGCCAAGACCATGCTTTTGCGCACATTCGTTCGCACACAAGAGGCCAATGAGACCGACCGCATATACCTTTCGTTGAAACAAAGCACTGCCGACCCCATCGTTGCAGCCTTTCCCATCGTGGCGGGAAACACCCAAAAAGGCATGAACCTCTTCGATGTAACGGGCTTTTTTGCTCGCGACAACAACATCGTGGGCATTAACCACACCTTTTTCGAGAAGACAAAGATTGGCGGACAGCAGGCCGATCGCACCTTCATCGACACCATAAAGACCTATCCCATCAACATAGAAGTGCTTACAACGCGCACGTATGGCGCATCGCCTAGCGCGATAAGGGCATCGGGAACGGGCGCAATAACCCTTGCGCTCAACACGTCTATCGTGGCTTTGCCAAAAGTTCCCATGCGCAAACGTGTGTGGGACAACCGCGTTGGTTTCTTCGCTTACCCATACACCATCTTCTCGGACAACCAACACAAGAGCCAACGCGAACAGTTTATCTCGCGTTTCAGGCTCGTTCCCAAAGACGTAAAACGCTACCAACGCGGTGAATTGGTAGAACCCATAAAGCCAATCGTGTTTTATATCGACCCCGCAACGCCCAAGAAATGGGTGCCATACCTTATTAAAGGCATCAACGACTGGAACGTTGCCTTCGAAGAGGCAGGCTTTAAGAATGCCATTCAAGGCAAGGAGTGGCCCGCCAACGACCCAACGATGAGTCTCGACGATGCCCGTTTCAACGTGATACGCTACCTTCCCTCGGAGGCCGAGAATGCTTACGGCCCACATGTAAAAGACCCACGCAGCGGTGAAATCATCGAAAGTCATATCTGTTGGTTCCATAATGTGATGAATTTGCTCACCAAATGGTACATGACACAGTGCGGACCGCTCGACAAGCGTGCTCGCACGATGAACTTCGACGACCGGTTGATGGGCGAACTGATACGTTTCGTCTCCTCGCACGAGGTTGGTCACACCCTCGGACTACGCCACAACATGAGTGCGAGCTATGCAACGCCCGTTGAAAAGCTGCGAGACAAGGCATGGGTAGAGAAACATGGCCACACGGCATCCATCATGGACTATGCCCGATTTAACTATGTGGCCCAGCCCGAAGACAATATCGGAGAGCGCGGACTGTTTCCCCGCGTGAACGATTACGATAAATGGGCCATCAAATGGGGCTACCAATATCGGCCAGAATTTAAAGACGAACTGGCGGAGAAAGAGAAACTAATGGCCGAAACCACCACTATCCTAGCCAAAAATCCCCGACTTTGGTTCGGCGGAGAGGGCACTAACGAAGACCCCAGGGCGCAACGCGAGGACCTAGGCGACGATAATGTGAAGGCTAGCGACTATGGCGTGAAGAACCTTCAACGGCTTATTAAGAGCCTGCCCCAATGGACGCGCCAAGCCAACGACCAGTATGTAGACCTGCGCGAGATGTATAACAGCGCGCGACAGCAGTTTGTGCGCTACTTCGGACACGTAGCTAAGAACATCGGTGGGCGATATATCAACAACATGCCGGGCAAAATGCCTTACGAACTGGTGCCTGCCGAAAGGCAAAAAGCCGCTCTCGGCTACTTTGCCCGTCAGGTATTCGATGCCCCTTTGTGGCTCTATCCTGCCGAAATAACAGCCAAGACAGGCGTTAATGCCACTGCCGAGATAGCCAAGATGCAGGCATCGGCGCTTAACGCCACGTTCTCGTTGAACCTTCTCAACGCCATCTACAACAATTCGCAAGAATCGAGTACGGCTTATCGCTTGGAAAACTACCTCGACGACCTCTTCGCCGCGGTGTGGACTCCGCTCGATGCCACGCAAGATTTGAAGAACAGCAGTCGCAGAACCCTGCAACGCAACTATGTGGAGCGGCTCAACACCATGCTCAATCCCGACGATAAGGATAAGGTTGGTGCCACTGCGCCCGCTTTCAACACCGATGCACTACTATTTGTTGCGCAGCATCTCGACAAGCTCGACAACTATCTGAAAGCCGAAATGCAAACGGCCACAGGCATCAATGCTTTGCATTACGCCGACTTGGAACGCCAAGTAAAGCAGATAAAGACGGTGCGCGAACGCGGACGAAACGTGCGTTAGCCTGCTTTTCACCAGCGATGGCACGATAAATGGCCGTCGTTGGTGTGGCATTTTCGCCAAAGGCAATCTCGCTTTTGCCCCATTGCATCGGCTTTTGGGTAGGTTCGTTTGCCATTCATTTGTACGAGCGAGGAGGGTAGGGCGTTAGCTGTGGTCTATCTTGCCAGCATCTGTGTTGGTTGCAGCTCGTCGGTCAGCTTTTCGTGAGCGGTCATGATGGTTCTGCTGTTCATCTCTCGCAACGCGAACGATACCGAAAACGGCCATTCCAACGGCCAAACACCACTATACGGGTAAGCAAACGCCCCCTCGAAGGCATGCAAACCCATTAACACAAAACCGAAAACATCTAGTAGAAACATGGTTTTAAACTACATTTGGATATCCTTCTTCCTCGTGGCCTTCGTGGTTGCTGCGGCAAAACTCATCTTTATGGGCGATGCCACGGTGTTCCCTGCCATGATGGACAGCACCTTCGACATGTCTAAAAAAGCCTTTGAAATATCGTTAGGGCTAACGGGCATCCTCGCTTTATGGCTTGGCGTGATGAAGATTGGCGAGCGCGGAGGCGTGGTTAACGCCTTGGCTCGTGCGCTAAGTCCTGTGTTCACCCGTCTTTTCCCCGACATTCCCAAGGGTCATCCTGTAACGGGTAGCATCTTTATGAACATTGCCGCCAACATGTTGGGGCTCGATAACGCCGCCACTCCTTTGGGATTGAAGGCCATGGAGCAACTGCAAACGCTCAATCCGAAGAAAGACACGGCCTCGAACCCCATGATTATGTTCCTCGTACTCAACACTTCGGGGCTTACGCTGATACCCGTTAGCATCATGGCCTATCGCGCTCAGCTTGGTGCGGCGCAGCCCACCGATGTGTTCATACCCATACTTTTGGCCACGTTCTTTTCCACTTTGGCCGGCATCATCATCACCAGCATATATCAAAAGATAAACTTGCTCAGTCCTAAAACCTTCTTAGGTCTTTTCATTGCCTGCGCCATCGTCGCCTCGATTATTTGGGGATTCGGCAGAATGGATAAGGAAACGATGAACACTTTCAGCACCACCACGGCCAACATCCTGCTGATGGGTATCATCGTTGCATTCATTGTGGCTGGCGTATGTAAGCGTGTCAACGTCTACGACACCTTTATCGAGGGGGCGAAAGATGGTTTTCAAACAGCCGTGCGCATCATTCCCTATCTCGTTGCCATACTTGTGGGCGTGGCCGTGTTTCGTGCATCGGGCGCAATGGACCTTCTTGTTGATGGTATTCGCTGGTTGGTGGGCTTGCTAGGCATAAACACCGATTTCATCGAGGCATTGCCAACCGCACTGATGAAACCCCTTTCGGGGGCTGGTGCGCGTGGAATCATGATTGATACGATGTCTACTTACGGTGCCGACTCGTTCGTTGGGCGGCTCAGTTGCATCTTCCAAGGCAGCACCGACACCACCTTTTACGTCCTCGCCGTTTACTTTGGCAGTGTCGGCATCCGCTATACGCGCCACGCTGTGGCTTGCGGACTGCTCGCGGACTTAGCAGGAGTGGTGGCAGCGATATTAATATGTTACCTATTTTTTTAAGGGCGCAGTCACTTTTTCACCTTTTCACTTTTAGCAATGAGTAATTTAAAATCTTTGGTTAAAGACACGGCCATCTACGGATTAAGTAGTATTGTGGGCCGTTTTCTCAACTATCTGCTTGTGCCGCTCTATACGATTAAGATTTCAGCGGCAAGTGGTGGTTATGGTGTTATCACCAATTTGTACGCCTATACGGCTCTTTTCTTGGTGCTATTGACTTACGGAATGGAGACCACCTTTTTCCGTTTCGCCAATAAGAGCGACGAAAATCCACAGCGGGTATATTCCACCATCCTGCTCTCCGTGGGTTTCACTTCCGCCCTTTTCATCGCCATGGTGGTGCTTTTCTTGCATCCCATCGCGCAGGCAATGGGCTATGCCGACCATCCCTCTTACATTTGGGTGATGGCAGCGACGGTAGCCATCGACGCATTCCAATGCATTCCCTTTGCATACCTTCGCTATCAAAAGCGTCCCATCAAGTTTGCCACCCTCAAATTGCTCTTCGTTGGCAGCAACATTTCGCTCAATTTGATTTACTATCTGCTGTTACCAGCCCTTTACGAAGGCGGGCATCAGTGGGTGAGCCTTATTTATTCGCCAAACGTTGGTGCAGGTTACGCCTTCTACATCAACCTCGTTTGTACGGCTTGCATCACCTTTTGTTTCTATAAAGAGTTGCGCGGTTTCGCCTACGTTTTCGATAAGGCCCTGCTTAAACGTATGCTTTCTTATAGCTGGCCCATATTGGTATTGGGCATTGCGGGCATACTTAACCAAACGGCCGACAAGATATTGTTCCCTTATATATATAAAGGAAGTGATGCGCACACGCAGTTGGGCATCTACGGAGCGGCAAGTAAGATAGCCATGATAATGGCCATGATAACGCAAGCCTTCCGTTATGCCTACGAACCTTTCGTCTTTGGCAAGTCGAAAGACAAGGACAATCGCGACACTTACGCTAAGGCCATGAAGTATTTCATTATCTTCACCCTGCTGGCTTTCCTCGTTGTGATGGGTTATATCGACATTTTCCGCCGTCTCATCGGGCGCGATTACTGGGAGGGACTGCGCGTTGTGCCCATCGTTATGGCTGCCGAAATCATGATGGGCATCTACTTTAACCTCTCGTTTTGGTACAAACTTATCGACAAAACCATTTGGGGTGCTTACTTTTCGGGCATCGGTTGCGCCGTGCTCATCGCCGTCAACGTGTTGTGTGTTCCGCGTTATGGCTACATGGCCTGTGCTTGGGCAGGCTTTGCAGGTTATGCCACGGCGATGATTCTTAGTTACATCGTGGGCCAACGCAAGTATCCCATCGCCTATCCGCTGACAAGTATCGGTGTGTACGTTGGCATCACAGTTCTTTTTTACTTGTGCATTAATTACGCCAACACGCATTTCTCCGTACCCGTTGCATTGGGTGTGAATACCGTATTTATCCTCCTTTTCATCGGGCATATATGGAAGTGGGATTTGAAGAGAAAATAAAAAAGCCTCACCCCCAACCCCTCTCCAAAGGGAGAGGGGAGTGATTAGTTTTGTGGGTTGACGAGTTGACAAGGTAAGTAGCCACCAGGCAACGAGGCATACGGCTTAACTCCTTAACTCCCTAACTCCTTAACTCCTGACGATTATGTCAATTCAAACGAGGCATACGGCTTAACTCCTTAACTCCCTAACTCCTTAACTCCTGACCAATACATCAATTCAAATAAATATGAAGAAAATTACATTCATCTTAGCTGCCCTCATGGCATTCGGAACGGCAAAGGCCGACGAAGGCATGTGGACACTGTACAATCTGCCGCAGGCAGTGTACCAACAGATGCAGGCCGAGGGCTTTAAACTGCCATACGCCGACATCTATCAAAGTAAAGATGCCGTTAAAAACGCTGTCGTTAACTTCTCTGGTTACTGTTCGGGCGTGGTGGTTTCGCCCAACGGATTGGTATTTACCAACCACCATTGTGGTTTCGAGGCCATTCGTAGACATTCAACCGTTGAACACGACTACATGCTAAACGGCTTTTATGCCAAGACATACGAGGAAGAACTGCCCAACAGCGACATGTTCGTGAGCTTTATGAAGTCGCAACAAGACGTTACTTCGCGACTGATGGCTAATGGATATGCCACGGCCAGCAAGCGACAGAAGGATTTTCTTATCGACTCGTTGCAGATGGTACTCACCGACTCGGTGCGTAAAGTAGATAAAACCCTTCGTGTTTCTATCGACCCATTCTACGAGAGCAACAGTTTCTATGCCACCGTTTACCAAGATTTCACCGACTTGCGACTCGTCTTCACCGTGCCTAAGTCGATGGGTAAGTTCGGTGGTGAGACCGACAACTGGATGTGGCCACGACAGACATGCGATTTCGCCGTGTTCCGCATCTATGCCGACCCAACTACAAACGGGCCTGCCGCTTACTCTAAGAATAATGTGCCTTATCGTCCGCAACATTGGGCACCCATCTCGCTCGATGGCTATAAAGAGGGCGATTTCTCCATGACAATGGGCTATCCAGGTAGCACCAGCCGTTACATTTCAAGCTATGGCATCATCGAAAGGCGCGATTGCGAGAACACGCCGCGGGCCCAAGTGCGAGGCGTTAAGCAAGACGTGATGCGCCGACACATGCGTGCTAGCGAGGCCGTGCGCATTAAGTACGACTCTAAGTTCGCCCAAAGCGCCAACTATTGGAAGAACTCTTTGGGAATGAACAAATGTATCGATTCCATCGGTTTGGTACAACAAAAGCGCGATTACGAGGCACGCTTGCGCCAGTGGCAAGACTCAACGGGCTTTCTTAAAGGGAAACTCGACTTTGATAAGTTGGGCGCTTACTACGAAAAACGTTTCGACCGCGTGCGCACACGCTATTATTGGATGGAAACTTTCCGCCGTACCAGCGAATTGGCTACACGCGCCATGCGTCTTGCAATGGGCGGCATGGAAGTGAAAGGTCCTAAGAAACCTGCATCAAAGCAATACCACGAGTTTGCCGACAACAGCAACGAATGGGATGCGGCATTAGATAAAGAAGTGCTGGCCGTGCTGCTTAAAAACTATCGCCAGCAGGTAGGCAATCGCTATTTGCCCAAGTTCTACACCACCATCGACCAACGTTTCGGCGGCGATTATCAGCGTTTTGTAGACGACCTTTATGCCCGTTCCATCATCATGAAGAAGGGTGCAAAGCTGTTTTACAATACCAAGGCGTATAAAGAAGACCCAGGTGTGCGTTTCGGACAGGACGTGATGGACATCTATTACGACCTAACCGAAGGAATGGGCGCAATTAACGATTCCATCGAGGCACAAGAACGCTATCTCTGTGCGGCCAAATTGCGTATGGAAGAGGACATGCCCCACTACTCGGATGCCAATTTTACCATGCGGCTTAGCTACGGTCAGGTAAAGGGTTTCTCGCTTGGCGGTAAGGAATTGGGTTATTACACCACGCCTGGAAGCATCGTTGAGAAGATGGATCGTGCCAAAAGCAACGTTGACTACGAGGCAGAACCCATCATGCGCCAGTTGCTTTCGTCGAAAGATTTCGGCCGTTTCACCGACAAATCCACGAATAACCTGCACCTTTGTTTCCTCACGAACAACGACATTACGGGCGGAAACAGTGGCTCGCCCATGTTCGACGGCAAGGGTAGGCTTATCGGTTTGGCCTTCGATGGCAACTGGGACAGTCTTTCTAGCGACATTCTTTTCGATTCGCTCCTTGCTCGTTGCATCGGCGTAGACATCCGTTACATGCTCTTTATGATGGATAAGTGGGGGCATGCCGATAGATTGTTGAAGGAAATGGGCTTGTAAGATTGTGGGGATTTAGGTTCATCTGCTCCTAAGTTAAGGAGTAAACAGATGAACTTAAGCTCTTTAATCAGCCTTCACTTGTTAGCTAAGCAGCGCGAGGCGAATGGGTTTTCCTACTTGCTTACTCGTTAGCCGTTATGAACAAAAAAGGACGTTTTCTCAATGAAAACGTCCTTTTTTGCATCCTTTCACTTCCCTCTCATTATCCTCATGGCATTAACTACGGCCAAAAGCGCCACGCCACTATCGGCGAAAACGGCCTCCCAGAGTGTTGCAATGCCCATTAGTCCAAGCGCCATAACCACCACCTTCACGCCAATGGCAAAGGCAATGTTTTGCCAAACGATGGTTCGCGTCTTTCGGGCGAGGCGTAAGGCTTGTGCCAACCGCGAGGGTTGGTCGGTCTGTAACACCACATCGGCCGTCTCGATAGCCATGTCTGCACCAGCTCCACCCATCGCAATGCCCACGTTGCTCAAAGCCAACACGGGTGCATCGTTGATACCATCGCCCACGAAAGCCACCTTCCGTCCCTGTTTTTGTAAGGTTTCAATGCGCTCTGCCTTATGTTGTGGCAGTAAGTCGCCTAGGGCTTGTTCCAGTTTTAGTTCCTCAGCCACCTTGTCAACCAATGCTTGTTTGTCGCCAGATAGCATCTCCACGTGCGTAATGCCCACCTTACGCAGCATCGAAATGGCATCCGCAGCATCGGGTTTTAGTGTGTCGGAGAGTAGGATACAGCCGATGAAACGGCCGTTTTTGGCACAAGCCACGATGGTGTCGGGTATGGTTTGCAGTTCTTCGGGATAGCTCACGCCCTGCTTTTCAAGCAGCCTAAGCGTACCTGCAAGCCATGTTTCGCCCGCGATTTCGGCCCGAAGCCCCAGTCCGGGCATGTTCTCGGCATTAATCTTCTCGCCGTCGCCATACACCTTAACAATGGCTTTGGCAATGGGATGCGTGCTGCTGCGTTCCATAGCCACCACCGTTTGCAGTTCTTCGGGCGATAGATGCAAGGTTTGCTGCACGCCAAACGCTCCTGTGGTAAGCGTTCCTGTTTTGTCGAACACCACCGCATCCACGCCCGTTAGTGCATCTAGGCTGTTTCCTCCCTTGAAAAGTACGCCCATGCGCGATGCTCTGCCGATGCCTGCAAAGTAGCTTAATGGCACACTGATGACCAATGCGCAGGGGCAAGAGATAACCAAGAACACCAATGCGCGATGCAACCACGCGGTGAAATGGTAATGGAACGAAGGCGAAACCAGCGTATAAGCCCAAGGCAGAACCACCGTAAGCGTGGCCAAAAGAATAACGATGGGCGTGTAGATGCGTGCAAAACGACGGATAAACAACTCGGTGGGTGCCTTTCGTTCGGTGGCCTCTTCCACCATTTTTAGTATTCGTGTAAGCGCACTTTCGCCTTGTGTACGCGTAACGCGTAGGCTTGCGGCACGCTCTAAGGCAATCATGCCGGCCAAAACTTCGCCTTCCATGCCCACTTGTCGGGGCATGCTCTCGCCCGTAAGCGCGGCCGTGTCGAAGTTAACAAGGGCATCGCGCTCGCCGTCGGGTAGAAGTAGCACGCCGTCTAGCGGCACGCGTTCGCCTGGAAGTACCTCTATCACATCGCCCACACCTACCATTTCGGGCTTAATAAGTATCTGATCCATGGCGTTTTTTTCGCCATTCCATCGCATAAGACGTGCTAGTTCGGGGCGATAATGGCTTAGGCTCGATATGCTATGCCGTGCTTTATGCACTGCGCGATGTTGAAGGGCCTCGCCCATGCAGTAAAGCCACATCACGGCTACGGCCTCAGGATATTCGCCAATGGCGAAAGCACCAACGCAAGCCACGCTCATCAGCATGAATTCGCTAAATATATCCCCTTTCATCGCTTCTTCCACAGCCTCGTGCATCACGCCAAACCCAACGGGAAGGTAGGCTGCAATGTACCAAACCAGTTGCACCCAAGGCTGCGAAAACCATCCGCAGCCCATCCATGTAAAGGCTATTCCAGCCGCTAGCAGCACACCCGACAGTATGGGTTGCCACAATTTTGTTTCTTCTTCGTGATGATGTTCACACATAATATGTTGCTTTTTAATGTTGACAAAGTTATGCGTTGACGAGCAGGCAAGTTATCTAGCCTGTCCAAGTTGCCTAGTTCTTCTGGGTATTTCGGGCTTACTAGTTATTCCATTTTCACTAGGTTTTATCGGTTTTTAAATTTCCCAGCTACTAGTTCGCAGGCCGACAAATACCGTTTCTCGTTCTTCGCACATTCATTTCCTTAACGATAAAGTAATGTTCGTACTGCAAAGTTAGGGCTTAAAACGTGCAACCAAGTTGCAATTTTTAGTATCTTTGCATTATGACAGAAGACTTTGACATCAGAGACGAACGCACAATGCCCAGCGAACGAGAGTTTGAAAACGCCCTCAGACCGCCGAAATTCCAAGATTTCAGCGGCCAAAGTAAGGTGGTGGAGAACCTAGAAGTGTTTGTTGAGGCGGCAAAATATCGCGGCGAACCACTCGATCACACCCTCTTACACGGCCCTCCGGGATTGGGAAAGACCACTTTGAGCAACATCATTGCCAACGAATTGGGGGTGGGGTTTAAGATAACTAGCGGTCCGGTGCTTGACAAACCTGGCGATTTGGCCGGCATTCTCACTTCGTTAGAAACCAACGACGTGCTCTTTATCGACGAGATACACCGGCTTTCGCCCGTGGTTGAAGAGTATCTTTACTCGGCTATGGAAGATTATCGCATAGATATCATGATAGATAAAGGGCCTTCGGCGCGGTCGATACAAATAGACCTCAACCCTTTTACGCTCATCGGGGCCACCACGCGCAGCGGTTTGCTTACTGCCCCGTTGCGTGCGCGGTTTGGTATTAACCTGCATTTGGAGTATTACGACCCTCAAACGCTGGCGCGTATCATTAAGCGTTCGGCTCGGATATTGAACGTTCCCATCGACGATGAGGCCGCAATGGAGATTTCAAGGCGTTCGCGTGGAACACCCCGTATCGCCAATGCGCTGCTAAGACGTGTGCGCGACTTCGCCCAAGTGAAGGGCAATGGCAGCATCGATACGGTTATTGCACGCCTGTCGCTCACGGCATTAAATATCGACCAGTATGGTTTAGACGAGATAGACAATAAAATTCTGCTCACAATTATCGATAAGTTTAAGGGTGGACCTGTTGGCGTAAGTACCATTGCAACGGCCATAGGCGAAGATGCAGGCACCTTAGAAGAGGTGTACGAGCCTTACCTTATCATGGAAGGTTTTATTAAGCGTACGCAACGAGGGCGTATGGTAACCGAATTGGCTTACCAACATCTGGGTAGAAACATCTATACAAGCAACGCAAAAGAGCCTGGACTATTTGATTAAGGAGAGGGTTAAAGGCGTTTAAAGGCTCTTAAAGGTGAAAAGGTGAAAGGGTGAAAAGGTGGAAAAAATGGCTCACGCCCTTTAAGGGTGAAAAGGTGAAAAGGTGAAAGGGTGAAAAGATGGCTCACGCCTTTTAAAGGTGAAAAGGTGAAAGGGTGAAAAGGTGAAAAAAATGGCTCACGCCCTTTAAGGGTGAAAAGGTGAAAAGGTGAAAGGGTGAAAAGATGGCTCACGCCCATTAGCTTGTTAACTCGAACTCTTGTTCCCTTGTCAACTACAAGGCATATCACTCCCCTCTCCCTTTGGAGAG
>NZ_KV815118.1:189011-189811 GCF_001814145.1 Prevotella sp. HMSC073D09
CCCTCTCCCTTTGGAGAGGGGCTGGGGGTGAGGCTGGTAGTGGGTGAGGCCAGTAGCTGTTTTGTGTGAAACTTTTCAACTACAAATTTAAATTTTATTTTACAATACTGCTCTAATTTCCGTTCCATTCTAGCGAGAAAATAGGTTAAAAAGTGGGTAAATCTCACTTTTTTATACCCTTTTTCGTTTTCCTCATTGTCCATTTTTAAGAGAAGAACCTGCATTTTGCACCATTTGGCCTTTCTAGTTTGGTTGCAAGCTCATGATTTTTCAAGTCCAATTACCCACTTTTAGCCCCTAAAAACCCACTTTTTAGCGGTTGTTTTGTCCTTCCAGGCTATGGTTTAGGGGTCCTAAAAGGTTTTATTTATACAATCTTGGTGTGGATGTTTATGCTTTTTACCTTGCATTTAGTACCATTTTGCCCTGCATTTAGCACCATTTTACGTTGCGTTTAGCACCAAAACGCACTGCATTTAGTGGCATATTGCATTGCATTTTGCCGCAAATAGCCCCTAAAACAGTGTTAATGGCTTGTTTTTGAAATAAATATTCATTTTGCCAGCGTTTGTAACTAACCCCCTTTTACCTCAAAACAAACCTTCGCGAGAATCGATTTTTTGCGCAAGATTGGCAATTGGTGGATGGAAAGGGCACTTTTAATGTTAAATTTCTTGCTGGAAACTGGACAAAATGGTTGAAAAGAGCTCGTCCCCAACTGGCCTCGCTCTCAACCGGCCACACTCCCAACTGGCCTCACCCCCACCCCCTCTCCAAGAGGAGAGGGGAGTGATGTGCTT
>NZ_KV815119.1:0-1700 GCF_001814145.1 Prevotella sp. HMSC073D09
AAATGCAGTGCAATTTGCTGCTAAACGCCGGTCGATGTGCATAAATATCCGCTGAAATGGTATAAACAAAACCCCTCCGAGCCATTAAAAACATGGCTAAAAAAGGCAAAATGGCCATTAAAAAGTGGGATTTTAGAGGCTAAAAGCAGGCAATTGGACTTGAAAAAAGTGCGAGCCGCCGACAATCTAGAAAGGCTAAATGGTGCTAAATGCAGCTGATTTTCTCAAAAATGGACTGAAAAAGAAATTCATAAGGCTGAAAAAATAGCTAATTGCCTGCTTTTGAAGCTTTATTTTCGCTGGAAAGGGGTGGTAGATAGAATGTGTTTTGTAAAATATAAGTAATCAATTTAACTAAAATCGGCCATCAGATAAAGGTAGAAAAATGGTCTCTGATGGCCGATAGGGGATAAACAATGAACTCATGAACTCACAAACTCACAAACTCACAAACTCACAAACCCATGAACTAACTCAAAACTTCATAAGCTTATGATAGTCGTTTCGCAGCTTTTGTGCCTTACGCCCGAAAGGGCCTGTGGGGCACATGTTGGAGTAATAGTCGAACGATACGGCACGCGTTATGCGAGGTATGGCCAACTCGATGCTTAGTTGTTGCGATACACGCGAAATGCTTGCAGGGCTATTGTCGCTGTTAAACGTTTCGAGGTCCGTCCAAAACTCGCCCTTAAAGGCAGAACCATCGCCAAACAAGCCCGTTTCGGCGTGCTTGTAGTAAGTTTCTAAGCGATCGAGCGACACATGTCCAACGCCAACGCCATCTTGCAGCATAATTACTTGAAGGTTGCACTTGGCCAATTGCGACATGAAGGTTTGCAATTGTTCGGGTGTGCTTAGTGTGCTGTTCCAAAAGGCTGCGATGGCCACAGGCTTATTGTTAAGCTGGTGCAAGTGATTTGAGATGCGGTCTACAAAGTGTGTTCTGAATAGTTCCATCTTCTCTTCGGTGTTGTAGGCGTAGGGTTCGGGCTCGTGCGGAATATACCAACCCTTGAATGCTGGCTGTGAGCCGAAGAGCGCATTTATCTCTGTTGCCATGCGGTTGCAGCGGTTAGCATGCTCGTCGAGCCATGTTTCGGAGGTTTGGTTTTTCCAATAGCTCTCGTCGAAGTAAAGGCCAACATACACTTCCATGCCCTTTTCGGCAGCAGCGGCAAGCAATCTGCCCAAGGCATACTTGCTTTTTTGTGTAACGAAAGTTTCGTTTGTGTCGAACCACACTTGTTGGTCGTGTGCAGAGAATTGGGCGATAACGGTACGCATGCCTATCTTCTTCATGCCTTCTAGCAGACTGCTCCATTGGTATGGTGCCCAATTGTCTTTGTCGTAGAAGGTTACGAACGAACCCGTAAGGGCTTTCTTGGCATCGGGATTGGGATATTGTGTTTCGTCTAGCGGTGCCATTCCGCTGTCTTTGGCGCATGCGGCGAATAGTAAAGACAGCAATAAAACTAAAAAATACTTTTTCATATAACTTTTTTTTTAGGAGTTAAGGAGTTAAGTTAAATGTATAGGTTGCGTTAGGATAATAGGACCAGTCAGACAGGTGAGACCAGTCAGGCAGGTGAGACCAGTCCGACTTGTCCGACTTGTCCGAAAGCTAGAATGAACTAGAAATCTAGAAACCGCTTAGACAACTATAAGGGGCGTTAGCCATCTTTTCACCCTTTCACCTTTAA